>WGAL01000444.1 GCA_015494845.1 Melioribacteraceae bacterium | reverse complement strand
CGTTAATATCGGCGTAAAAAGCCAACGCGGAATAACCTGCTTTATACATTAAATTCTCATCAAAAATTTCCGTAGTAAATATTTTTTTCTTTACTGGATTTTGGAGAAAAGGCAATGCTTTTTTCCAAATTTTTCTTTTATCCTCGTCGAATATTAATCGTTTTTCTTTTCCTCCTTCAATGCCGCAAATTTTCTTATCCGCCAAATCATATGCCGCGCGGGTAATTGTCATTTGAGAATAATTTAATTTTTGCGCTAACATTTTAAAATTCATAGTTCCCACATTTTCTTTTAGCAGATGATAAAATAAAATATATTGCGCCGCCGGCATTATGGTTTTACTTTTCTTACTTACCGCATTTCTAAATTCTCTTAAGTCTATTAATACTTGCGGAATATACATTTGCTTTTCAGGAATAATAAACGCTACATGCTTTTTAATCAATCTTTTTCTGTTATATGCTTCAAGTTGTTCAAATATTAGGACAATAGGTAAGTTGTAAGTTTCCTCAATTTGACGAATATGTTTTGAGTATTTTTCCACGCTTAGACGTTCATTTACCTTTGGATACAAAAAAATAATTTCACGCCCGAATAACTTAGTTTTCCGAAAGTTGTACATCTCGCGTAAAAAAAACGGTAATTTATTTAAATCTTTTTTTTGTATTTGGGTTTGCCTAATTTCCAATCCGAGTGTTTCAGATAAATATTTTTGTAATTTATTATTCATTTTATTTTTTCTGATAACATATTTTTTGCACAATAAAACCGCTATTGTTATTGTGCAAATATAATGTTATTGTCTAAATAATGAAAGGATAAATTCGATTTTTCTTCCACAAGTCTTTGCGAGTATTATAACGCTAACTCAATCCTCAAAAATCTTATCGTAATAATTTTTGTATTTTTTCACCGCCTCGAAAATTGCGCGCGCCATGTCGTTTTGTCCCCGCTTTGAGTTTAAATATCTCGCGTCGCGCGGATTTGTAAGAAAACCGGTTTCAATCAAAACGCCGGGCATCGACGCGCCGATTAAAACAATTAAGCCCGCTTGCTTTACGCCTCTCGATTTCAACTTTGTTTTACGCGGCCAAGCTTCGGAAAGCAATTCGGCGAACTTTTCGGAATACCGCATAAACGCGCTACGCGCCATCGCTACGAGAATGTAATTTTCATCCAACAATTTTTTGTATTCTTGCGGATTGCTCTCATAATTTATCACGCTGTTTTCTTTTTCGGCAATTGCAATCGCTTCTTTTGTTTTGCCGGGGCGCAACAAATAAACTTCAAAACCGCTTGCATTAGTAGGAACTTTCTTCGTCGAATTGCAATGAATCGAAATAAACAAATCGCCGTGGCTTTTATTTGCGATTTGTCCGCGTTTTCTTAATTCAACAAATTTATCCGTCTTGCGCGTGTAAACGACTTTCACGCCTTTCAGATTTTTTTCAATCAACTTTCCGGCTTTCAACGCAACGGCGAGATTAATATCTTTTTCCCTAATTCCGCGGTAACTGGCGCCCGGGTCTTTTCCGCCGTGTCCGGCATCGATTACTACAACATCAAATTTCCACTTCTGTTTCTGCCGTTCAATTTCCTCCAAATCGTCGAGCGTTTTTTGATTGTAAAGCGTAACGAGCAAATCGCGCGAATCCAAGTCATTGTAAACATCGGTCGAAACAAACTTTTTCCGCAATGTAAAATCGATTTGATAATTTCCGTTTACATTTTTTACTTCGGCTTTGCGTATGTAATCGTTTTTAGGAAGTTTGGAGGCAATTGTTTTATCCACTGTTACGCCGCGAGGCAAAAGCAGAATAAGTTTGTTATTCATAATATTTCCAGCCGCGCCACGAATATATTTGCGCGATTTTATTCTCACCAGCGTGCCGTTTGCCTTTTCCTCAATTTCAATTCCGTAAATATCCGCATGCGAATTTTTATTCTCCGCGGTTATCGATTTACTTTTCTTGCCCGATTTATACGGTTCGGAAGTAAACGCAAGCAAGTTTTGCTTAACTTCGTATTTTGCAGATTTACCGAACGCCATTTCGAGATAAGGCAAAAGGTAATTAAGCGGGAAATAAATTTCACCCTTGTAAAATTCTGTCTCTTATACACATCTGACGCTG
>WGAL01000443.1 GCA_015494845.1 Melioribacteraceae bacterium | reverse complement strand
CCGGCATAAACCGGACGAGTTGCAATTAATTCGCCGTCTTTAACTTCCAAGCCAACGCAATCCATTGCCGTTCCGGCATCCAATTTTACAGCAATGTGCGGAGCTAAATCTCTCGCCATTGCCGTGTTTGCAAAGAAAAGAATATCTGCACCGCTTTCGTTAACATAATCGGTTAAAACTTGCGTGTAGCCAGAAGTTGTGTAAAGGTTTAACTCTGCATTTTTAATATGTGTTACTTTCGGAATGCCGTATGAAGCGATTTTATTGAAATCGTTAATTTCGCCGCCAATAACAACGGCTTCAACGTCAGCGCCAAGTTGAGATGCGAAATCCGCGCCGGCTTTAACGGCTTCCAAAGAAGTTTTCTTTATTTCATTGTTTCTTTGTTCTACGAATACTAAGATTTTATTTGCCATTTTAAACTCCTCCTATAAAACTTTTGCTTCTTCTTTTAACAAACGAACCAATTCCGGAACCGCGCTTGCATCGCTACCCAATATTTTACCGGGAGCTTTCGGAGCAGGTTTTTTCATTCCGAGCAGTTCAACTTTAACTTCGCCAACATTGGCATCTTTTTCTTCGATTGGTTTTCTTTTTGCTTGCATAATTCCCTTCAAAGAAGCGTAGCGGGGTTCGTTCAAGCCTTTTTGAGCAGTAATTACAGCCGGTAATGTTGTTGAAACAACTTCGCGTCCGCCTTCGATTTCTCTTTCAGCTGTAATGTTGTTTCCGTCGATTTTCAAATCAACCACAACTGAAACGGCATTGTAACCGAGAATTTCAGCAACCATTTGTCCGACCACGCCATTGTCGAAATCGATTGATTGTTTGCCAAAGAAAACAAGTTTCGCGCCTTGATTTTTAATTTCGTCGGCAAGTGCTTTTGCTACGGCGAGTGAATCAAGTTCGCCTTGATATTTTAACAATACGCCGCTATCGGCGCCCATTGCCAAAGCTTTACGGATTGTTTCTTTAACTTCATCACCGCCGAGACTAATTACAACAACTTCTCCGCCAAGAGCTTCTTTTGTTTTCAAAGCTTCTTCAACCGCAAATTCGTCGTAAGGGTTGATAATGAAAGATACTCCGTTTGTGTCGATGCTTTTTCCGTCCGAGCCGACATTAATCTTTGCCGCTGTATCCGGAACATGGCTTACACATACAGCAATTTTCATAATTACCTCCTATTTTAAACGATTCGTTTATTTCCGAAATATCCGTAAAATATTTGCGCTTTTACACACGTATTTTGCGGATATTCCATATTGATTATTGAATTAAATTTTAGAACAAATTTCTCGCCAAATTTCATAAAAAAGCGGTAAATTATAAGCTATAAATATACATAAATATCTTGTTAGATTTTAAAAAAACAAAACGAATATGTTCCGATTTGAAATATTAAACGAGCAGAAATCCGTAACTAAAAAGAAAACCGAAACAAAAACAGACATTGGTTTTCCGTTTAAGGTTGTGCTTTATAACGACGACTGGCACACGTTTGACGAAGTAATTGTTCAATTAATTAAAGCGCTTCATTGTTCGGTTGACAAAGCCAAAAGTTTTGCGTTCGAGGCGCACGTAAAAGGTTCTACCGTAATTTACACCGGCGAGCTTTCTCAATGCTTAAAAATCACGTCGGTACTCGAAGAGATTGCTCTGAATACTGAAATTATTAGCGATTAAGATGCAACCGCTTTCCATTTACATTCACGTTCCTTATTGCGAACACAAATGTATCTATTGCGATTTTTATTCTGTAATTAATGGTAAAAACGTACGCGAATATTTCGAAACGCTCGTCGAAGAAATAAAATTCCGTGCAAGTCAATATTCCGCTACGCACGAAGTTAAAACAATATTTTTCGGCGGTGGAACGCCTTCTCTTGTTCAAACAAAATATTTAGCAAAAGTATTAAATACAATTTCAAAGTATTTTAATGTTTGTGAGAACATGGAAATTACAATTGAGGCAAATCCTGGAACGCTCGACAACAATAAAATTAAGGATTATTTATCGCTGGGTGTTAATCGATTAAGTCTTGGCGTGCAAAGTTTTTTTGACGACGATTTGAAATTTTTAACGCGAATTCATTCTGCGAAAGAAGCGATTGAAAGCGTTGAAACAGCATATTCAAACGGCTTTGAGAATATAAACATCGATTTGATTTTTAATTTACCTGGACAAACAAAAGCGCGTTGGAAAGAAAATCTTACAACGGCTGTGGAGTTGCCTGTAAAACACATTTCCGCTTACAGCTTAATTTTGGAGAGCGGAACGATACTCAATAAAATGGTTCTTGACGGAAAAGTGAAAATTGGCGATGATGATTACGACGCCGATTTGTATGAAACAACGCAAGATTTTCTTTCGAATAAAGGTTTCGAACAATACGAAGTATCAAATTTCGCTAAAGGAAATTACGAATGCGAACATAACAAAGCGTATTGGGAATACCGGAATTATTTGGGTTTCGGCACTTCGGCGCATTCTTTTATTAAACCGAAAAGATGGAAAAATTTTACGTCTTTATCGCAATATTTATTGAGCAAGAAAAAAAGCGAAAAATTGTTTGTAGCTTCGGAAGAAATTTTAACAAAAAGCGAACAATTGGAAGAATATGTAATGTTAACTTTGCGCAGCAAAGGATTGAATCTTAATGAACTGAATTCGCTTTTCGGAAAAGAATTTTATGAGAAGAATAAAGGAATAATCAGCGAGTTGGAAAAGGATAAATTGCTGTTAAAAGAGGGCGATGAGAAACTTGTTTTATCGCAAAAAGGTTACGCCGTTTGCGACGAAATATTGTTGAAATTTGAATATTGATAAATTTTTTAACAAGCCACACACCAACTAATACGAAACTTTTGTTATATTTGTTCTAAATAAATAAAGATAAAGAGTTTTTCTTATCTTATTAAGTAGTTTAAGTACAGCCGGGGGAAATGCTTTTTAATATTGATTTGATGAAATTTATCAGATAAAAAATTTGGAGGTATTATCATGAAAAGATTTTTAATGTTTGTTTTCGTGTTTCTACCTTATTTCCTTTTGGGGCAACCCAAATACGAAATTAAACAATTAACGGAAAACAATACCGGTTTTCCGGTCAATAACAATGTAAAAGATTTATTGGTGAAAGAGAACGGAGATTTTATAATTGCCCATGGCGGAAACGGTTACAATCCTGGCGGCGTTACTTTTTTCGACGGAACACATTGGACGCTGGTAACGCGGAATGAAAGTAGCGACAATTTCTTCCCGTTTGAAGATGTTGACAGAATTTATTATCCGGAAACTAACGAAGGACATAAACTTTTTGTTTATGGGCGTCCGCACACTTGGTCTAATAATTATTGGCTTGCATATTTTGATGAAGCAAATAACAGTTGGGTAAGTATTGGAGATACAAATACTTTTTACTCGGTTGCAGCAATTACAGATCTATATATTACTAACGATAATGAAAT
>WGAL01000442.1 GCA_015494845.1 Melioribacteraceae bacterium | reverse complement strand
TTTTTAAGGTAACGAATATGATTTCTTTTGTCAAAAAGAATTTGAACAAATTATTAATTCAAGCGCTTAGGCGCTTTCATGCTTCCTTTTTTTACATACCGATTAAAAAAATCGAGAATTGTCGTGAGAACCGGAATTCTTACATTGTCGCGTTCAATAAACAATTCGTGTTTTGCGCCGGGGACAAGATAACCTTTTGCGTCGCGTTTGTATTCGGTTACAAGTTCGTCAATAAATTTTCGGTGGTCGGAAGGATCGACAATTTCCTCGTTTTCGGCTGAGAACAAAATTAGCGGCGTTTTGATTTTATCGAGATTATCGAAAATTACATCGAACTGCTTGCAAGATTCGCAAACCCATTGATACGATGCTCCGCCGAGTTTTGCTTTCGGATTTTCCTCGTAAACTTTCAGCATTAAATCAAATCTCGTTTTCGACGTCGTAAGCGTATTTTCTTCAAATGTTTCTTTGTTTTCCTCGTAACTTCCGTGTCCGGGCGCGTATTCCGGTTCGTCGCCGCTGAAAATTTCCACAAAAGAGCACGTCGGGAAACTCAATCCGAGCATCGGCGAAGAAAACGCCGCGGCTTCAAAATCGTTCGGATATTCTTCCAAATAAGTTACGCCGATTGCGCCGCCCATTGAGTGCGCGAGCAGAAAAATATGTTTGTGCGGTCTCGCGGTTACAATCGTATCGTAAAATTTTTTTAAATCTTTTACGTAATTTTCAAATTTATCGACGTAGCCCATTTCAGGGTCGTCAATCATTCGTCCCGAAAATCCCTGTCCGCGGTGATCTAAAATATAAACGGAATAACCGTTATTGTATAAATCGTAAATTGTTTCTTTATACTTAATCGCCGCTTCGGTTCTGCCGGAAGAAATCACGATTGCGCCTTTTTCATTGGGATGAATAAAATACTTGTAATAAATTTTTACGTCGTTTACACCGTCAAAATAGCCTTCCTTTCCCCAATCGTAAAGCGAATCAATTTTGGAAAGGACGGCAGGATTTTTCAATCCTGCCTCGGTGTTCAAATTATATTTATTATTCAAATTATTTTGTAATACGCTTAATTCCATTTGAGAGCATCCTGCCAAAAAAGCGATTAAAACGGCGATTCCTAAAACTCTTGAACTCGTCTTCATTTCAAATTCCCAAAATAAATAATTAAACATTCAAATTAAAAAGGTATAAGTTTATTGTTGGCAAAAATTTTATGTAAGAATTAGTTTTTAATTTCTCCACACCCTGTCTTCCGACTACTCCCGACAAGTCGGGATTCGTCGGAATCCACCCCTCTCACAAGAGGGGAATTTTATTCACTCTGCAAATTCCCCTTCCGAGTGGAATCCGCCGCGGCGGAGTGGCGACGCGTATGCGGCGTCGGGGTAGGGTTTTGTAATACAATCTAAATCCACCTATTTTATATTTTGCCACAGGTTTGAACATATGCCATTAGAAAAAATCACTCTTGTCCGGTCATTTTCTTCGGGTCGAGAATTTCTTTGATTTGTTCTTCCGTCAAAAGATTTTTCTCGCGAACCAATTCCAAAATACCTTTGCCGGTTTTTAACGCTTCAGCGGCGAGTTCGGTCGCTTTGTCGTAGCCGAGAACCGGATTTAACGCCGTTACGATTCCGATGCTTTTCTCAATGTAAGATTTGCAAACATCTTCGTTAGCGGTAATTCCGGCAACGCATTTTTCATTCAGCGTTTTCATTCCGTTCGTTAAAATTTGTTGCGATTCCAAAACGGCAAGCGCAATCATCGGCTCGTAAGCGTTTAGTTGCAACTGTCCGGAATGCGCGCAAAAACTAACCGTTACGTCGTTCCCCAGAACTCTGAAAGCAATTAAATTCATCATTTCAGGAATTACCGGATTTACTTTTCCAGGCATAATGGAAGAACCAGGTTGCATTTTCGGCAAATTAATTTCGAAAAAGCCGGTTCGCGGACCGGAAGTAAGCAAAATCAAATCGCTTGCAATTTTGGAAAGCTTTACGGCAAGCGAACGCAACGCGGAAGAATAAATTACGAAACTCTGCATATCAGAAGTTGCCGCAATTAAATCTTTAGCCGGAACGATTTTCTTTCCGGTAAGTTTTGATAATTCGTCGGCACACGCTTGCGGAAAACCTGGCACTGCGTTTAATTTCGTTCCGATTGCCGTTCCGCCCATATTTACAACGTAAAGATATTTTTCCGCGTCCTTCAACGATTTAACTTCGCCGCGCAATTGATTTGCAAACGCGTGAAATTCCTGTCCGAGCGTCATCGGCACGGCGTCTTGCAATTCGGTTCTGCCCATTTTCAGAATATTATCGAACTCTTTCCCCTTTGCGTCGAACGCAGAAATTAACGATTCGAGTTCTTTGATTAAATTTTGGTTTTCAAGAATAAACGCAACTTTAATTGCAGTCGGATAAAAATCGTTTGTCGATTGCGACATATTAATGTGATCGTGCGGTTCGACAGTGTGATAATCCCCTTTCGGCTTCCCGAGATATTCTAGCGCGACGTTTGCAATTACTTCGTTTGCCGCCATATTAGTCGAAGTTCCTGCCCCGCCTTGAATCATATCGATTTCGAATTGATTGTCATATTTGCCGTCCATTACGTCTTTGCACGCTTTTTCAATTGCCGGCATAATTTTGTTTTCTTTATCGAGCGCACCGAGTTTGTGATTAGCTCGCGCTGCGGCAAGTTTCACCAGTCCGAGAGCTTTAACAAACTCGCGAAAATCGGAAACTTTGTAATGACTTATTTTGAAATTTTCCATTGCGCGCGCCGCTTGCACGCCATAGTATGCATCGGCAGGAATTTTCTTTTCGCCGAGCAAATCTTTCTCGGTTCTGAACTGTTGCGCGCTCAAAGTAACTGTTAAAATTATTGATAACGCCAAAATTATTTTTTTCATCTTCACTCCTTTTTATCTTAATTCAAATGAAAAAGCGCCACACAAAGTAGCGCTTTTTTCAATTTTTTCCTTTAATATTAGAAATTAAAGAATGCACCGAAACTAATCCGGTTTGCGTTCTTGGATTTCTCCAATCTGTCAACTACGCTAGTAGGACTTGTTACAATATTGCCTTCGTAAACATCTGTTTTTTGTCCGAAATTCCACTCGATACCGAGAACCACACTGGGAATCGGATCCCACATCAAGTTGAGCAGAAAATATTTAACTTTTGTCGTAGCCGTGGCATTCAACGCTAAATATCCAGGTCCGTCAATTGTGAATTGATTTATTTCGTTCGAATTAAATTCGGTATAACCAAGAACAATATTTGCATGCCATTTTTTTGAGAACCAATGCTCGTAGGAAGTCCAACCGCCAACCGCTTGAACGGTTTTCATATCTCCGACCGCGTCCGGCACAGCGTCGTAATTCATTCCGCTAAACGACACAATGTAAGTGGCAATTCCCTGTCCGCCGACAAACTGAAATTGTATCGGATTTTCGGTTTTGGAATTTGTGCGAATGTAACCGGAAAACGTTCCGCCAAAGCCTGGCAACGATTGTTTCCCTTCGGAATTTTTATACGTGAGATTTCTGTAAATTCCTGTCAAACGTAAATGTCCGAACGAAAATTTTTGATTAACTGCGCCGATAAAATCCGGGAGCGGCTGTTTTGCTTCTTGTAATGTCGGGTCAATGTTATTGCTAAAATAAAGCTCTGCCCCAGGTTGCGCAACGCCGAATTCAAGTTGCAAACCGTTCGGATTGGCAAACCAAAAACGCAACTCCGGCTCGCGACGCCAAACTCCGGAGCTTGGTCCGTCCCATTCCATTACGTTAGGCCAAATTTCCTTATCGCCGAAAAAACTCCAATCTTGTCCGAGATGCCCTACAAAACTCCAACCGTTTCCCAAATCGGCGAATTTATATTCAAACCAAGCATGACGCAAACGGAAATGCTTGTTTCCGCCCCAAAAATCGCCTTCGAGGTAAGCCGTGTAAGTTCCGTGTTCCGTTTCGCTTTGTCCTCTGAAACGAATCTGGGTTTGGTGCATATCCATCCAAAATCGTCTTTCGTCGCCTTCGCTCCAAACTGGAATTTTTCCGGCGTTAAACGTTTCTTCGTACATTCCGCCGTTAATATCGTAAGCGCCGTTTAATTTGGCTTTAACCAATAAGAAATAATCGTATAACGGTTTGCCGTTAACGGTATCTTTTGACGTTATTCTGAAATGAGGCGGCGCGTCAAATACGACAGGGTCGGAACTCATCGTTTTTCCGGTTGATTCGCTTCCGTTTTGCGCAAAAAGCAAAGAGAACGAAAAAACAAAAACGTATATGAAAATTAATTTTTTCATTTTATTCCTCTATTAATATTCGGCAAAATATTTTTGAATTGTTTTCGTGTCTTTTGTTTTCAGCAATGCGACTTTCAGAAGAACTCTCGCTCTTTGCGGATTTAATTGATACGAAGCAACAAAGCCGAGTTTATCGTCGTTTATTTCGACGTTTCTGTCAATATAACCTGTTGGAACTCTCGATGCACGAACGCAAACAATGCCTTTTTTAGCGGCTTTTGCAAGAGCTTTTTCCGCGGCTTTTGTCATATTTCCGTTTCCGACTCCTGCAACAACGATTCCCTCGTAACCGTCTTCTACGGCGTCTTCAATCAATTCGCCGTTATTATTGGAATACATATAAATGATTGCGACTTTCGGTAATTTTTTTATCCTGTCAACGCTAAACTCGGTTTGGTATGTGTATTTTGTAAACGGTTTTCTGTAATATCTTGCAACGCCGTAATGCACCGTTCCAATCCAACCGAACCCAGGTGATTTAAACGTCTCAACGTCAGTTGAACTTGTTTTGATAAAATCGCGCGCGCCAAGAATTTTATCGTTAGCGACAACAAGCACTCCTCTGTCCCAAGCGTTTATATCGCATGCAACGGCAACGGCGTTAAAAATATTTAACGGACCGTCCGCGCTTAATGCAGTAGAAGGACGCATCGAACCTGTGAGCACGACAGGTTTCTTTGTTTTAACAACGAGATTCAAAAAATACGCGGTTTCTTCCATTGTGTCGGTTCCGTGCGTAACTACAATTCCGTCAACGTCGTCTTTTTTTGCCAATTCATTAATTCTTTTGGCAAGTTTGAGCCAAACTTTATCGTTCATTTCCTGACTGCCGATATTCGAAACTTGCTCCCCTTTTATCTTTGCAATTTTCTTTAATTCTGGAACCGCTTTAATCAAAATATCAACGCCGACTTGTCCTGATGAATATCCTGCTTGAACGTTGGTTTCAGCGGCTCCGGCAATTGTACCGCCTGTGGCGAGAATTACAATGTTGGGTAACTTCTGCGCGGAAAGTTGAATTACAAATAATAATACAAAAAGTGCGGTAAATCTTGAACGCTTAAATAAAGACATACAACCTCCTTTAATTAATAGATATGTAAAATTAATATATTTGAATAAGATACAAAAATCAAGACGCTTTATCTTATTAATTTTGTCGCAAATTACCTCAAATTTCTTTTTGAAAAAGATAAAGCGTTTTTTCGGAAATTTCCCGATTTAGTTTTATTTTGAAAACCAAAACAAGATTTTTTAATTCAGGAAAATCAATGTTAGGTTGAAAATTATGAAGAAAAACAAACAGCAAAAAACATACATCGAAAACATCGCGGAACTTTATCCCAAAAGAAAATTCGATTTCGAAAAAAACGGCTCTTTAATCACGGTTCTTTACTATGAGCAAAATCCGACTTTTATTGAAAAGATTTTTTTCAAAAAACAATTGAAAAAGCCGCGAAAAATAGATTTGGACGAAATCGGTTCGTTTGTTTGGGAA
>WGAL01000441.1 GCA_015494845.1 Melioribacteraceae bacterium | reverse complement strand
GTCCAAATTAATATCAAGCGCGTCGTCGCCTTCGCCCATTATTCTTCCGGTCATAAATTTCGGCTGAAAGCCCAAGTTTATTGCGTCAGGGTCCGTTAATGTAAATTCTGGTTTAATGTCCGTTACAAGCGACAGATTCCAAGACGAAGTTCTGTCTTTCCCGAAATTGTAAAATATTCCGAACTTTCCGCCCAATTTTGTATCTTTAAAATCGCCCTTTATTTTCCAGAAAAAATCGTTTGTTTCGTTTTTGGATTTATCGAGAAGTGGATCATCTGGGTCGTTGAAATAATATTCATTTGCGTCGTTAAGTACAACGGCACCGTCTATTTTCATCAGTAAATTCATATAGTTTACAGCTTTATAATTAGAAAGCGTAAAACCGAGCGACATGTAGCCGTTGTCGTTGTCAAATACTTTGTAGCCTGCGCCGAAAGCAATTTCGCTTATGTCGATGTAAGTTTTATCCGATAGAGTAGTATTTAACAACATATCGAATTTTACTTCGTTGTCGCCGACTTGCTGCGCCGTGTGCAAATCGGTTTCGAGACCGTTTAAGTACATATCCATTCTGAATCTGAACGGGAAATTGTAAGCGAGCGCAAGCGCGAAATTATCGCCGACGGGAAGCGCGACGGAAAACGAATTGAAGCCGCCCAATTGTCCCGCGCTTGAGGAATTTACATTTGTGTAAACCGGATTTTCGTCCGTTAAAATAAACATTGTCGTATCTTGCAAGTAATCGTCGGTTGACGAAGCAATCGCGGAGTTGTCGATAAAGTCGTTAATTGCAAGCGGAATTTTGTAATCGAATTGAAAATACGGCGAGGAAAGAAAAGTTAATTCCGCCGGATTGGAAAAAATTGCGCCGGAATAATTATTCATCAAAGGCGAAATTATTCCTCCCGCCGAACCGCTTCCGCTTCCTCCGCCAAAGAAATTGGACGAAGCAAAAACGGATATATTTAAATTACCGCCGTTGTAATGGGTAAGTTGCGGCGTATCTTGCGCGTAGGTCGCAAGCGAAAATAAAACAAACGAAAGCAAAATTATCTTTTTCATTTTATTCCAATCCCCAATGAAAATCTTGATGTGTTCCCGAGTTCTTCGATTACGTAAGCGTAATTTGCCGTTGCGATTATTCCGCCGAACGAATACTTGACGCCGACGCCAAAGTTGTATTTCTCGTCGTCAATCGAATTAAGCATTTGAACCGTGCCCGCGCGAACGCTGAAAATTTCCATAAAAGTATATTCCGCGCCGAAGTAAAAAACGTTGCTGACGTCGTTCAAAAACGCCGGTTTAAAATCCGCGTTTACGTAAAGCGTTTTGAACGGATGAACCGAAACGCCGACTAACGCTTGAACCGGCATCGCTTCGTTGTAATCGCCTTTCGGCTTTTGCGTTTCGCTTTTTGTGTCGGAAGACCACTTGAACGGCGCGAGCGCGTCTTTGATTACCAAGCCGATATTTATCGCGTCCGACATTCTGTAAATTGCGCCCAAATCCAACCCGAAACCGTTGCCGCTTCCGAAAACTTGCGTCGCTTCGCCTTCGGTAATTTCGTTTTGGTCGAACACTTGGTAATCTCCGGCGTTAAAACCGTTGTTGCCGAAAGAAGCGAATCTGTATTTTAGATTTGCACCGACGCTGAATTTTCCGATATTTCGCGCGTAACCCAAAACGAAAGTAAATTCTTTCATTGCGTTGTCGCCCGAATAAATGAGTCCCGCGCCTATTCCGTCCGTTTTTTCGCGCAAAGGAATTACGCCGCCGAACGAACTGTACGGCACGAGTTGCAATTGGTTCAAGTAGTTGAATTCGAATTGCATATTGTCGGACGATGCTATTCCTGCCGGATTCCAGAAAACAGCGTTAGCGTCGTTTGCCGAAGCAATAAAAGCGTTTCCCATTCCTGCCGCGCGTGTTCCGAAACCCAAATCGACAAAACTCGCCGGAATGCCGGACAAATCTTGCGCGTTGAGCGAAACGCCCGCCGCTAACATTATCAGAACCGCCAACGCTTTTTCAAACCGAATTTTAATTTTTAGTTTCATTTTTATTTCTGTTTTATTTGCTTACTTAATTAAGATTACTTGCAATAATTTTGTCGTTTTATTATTTCCGTCTTTCGCGCTTATTCTTACGATGTAACGTCCGTTCCTCGCCGTAAAACCGCCGTCGGTTTTTCCGTCCCACGTAATTTCTTTCAGCGAACTCGAACTTCCGTATCTGCCCGGGAATTGCAAATCGTTTTCAAAAAGCGTTCTTACCAATTCGCCGTTGATGTTGTAAATCTTTATCGTAACCGAAACGGGCGGCGCGTCGGAAGTTAAGTAGTAGCCGATTTTAACCGGCGCGATTTGCGGCGAAAACGGGTTCGGCAAAACGCTTGCGTATTTTATGGAAAGCGGTTCGCTTTGCGCTAGTATCGAATATTCGCCGAAGCGCGTAAAACGGTTGTATTCCGTAACGTTTCCGCTAACCGACGATTTTCCCGCGCCGAGCAAAATCCAGCGTTTTCTTACAGCGTCGTAAAACGAAATTATTTTATCGCCTTCGGTAAACTTAAACTCTTCGGAAATAGGAAGTTCGAGCGAGCCGTAGCGTTGCAAACTGTCGCCGGGCAACGCTGTTGATGAGTTGTAAGAAACGACGTAAGAATTGTTCGCCGCCATAAATTTTTTCGACGAATTTAACGGCGTTACGTATTTCTTTACAGATTTATTAACTTTGCTCGAAACTTCAAGTTCAATCGGAACGGTAACGGCGTTCGCCGGTATTTGAACCGAAAAGCCGCTTCCGTTTGTAATTGTGGAAGAAGCGGAAGGATAAATTTCAGCGTAAACCGAAATTTGCGTTTCGTCGCTCAATCCGCTCAAAGCGTCCTCCGCTTTAACCGTAACAATGCCGACGAAAGTCGAATCAATAGGTTTGTAAAATCCGGTTTCCGTAAAATATTGGTAATCTTCTTCGGCGATTGCCGTTACCGGCGAAATACTCCATTCGATTCCTGAGCCGAGCGTGATTGTTCTTCCTGTGGAATCTTTTCCTGTTAGCGAAAATTGAATTCCTGCCGAGCGGTTGGAAATTCTGTTTTGCGGCTTCGAAATCGAAAGCGATGTAATTTGCAAATCGTTTACGTTAAGAACCGCCGCGCGCGAAACAGAAACTCCGTTAAGCGTAGCGGTAACTCCGAGCGTCGCGTTTCCTTCGATGTTTTCGTCCGCGTTAATTAAAATTACCGTGCTGTCGTAGTCGTTCGGGAACGCGAAAGAAAATCCTTCAGGTACGCTCCAAACAATTTTGCCCGGATGATTTGCGCCGGTGAATTTACCGGCGAGCGAATTATTTACGCCGTCGCGCAAAATCAAGGAAATTTTGTAACTGTCGCCTTTGCGGATTAAAATATTATCAATCGCCGGATTAAAAATTACTTGCGTTAAAATTCCCGCCGCTTTCGGCGTAATTTCAAAAATGTCCGATTTATATTTCACGCCGTTATTATTGACCGAAACGTAGTAATCGATTTTTTCTGCGGTAAACAAAGCCGGAATTTCTCCGGTAAACGCGCTGTCGCCCGGCGTTAGTTGAACTTCCTCGTAGAGCGCGGCTGATTGCAATTTGTAAAATACTTTCGCGGTCGCGCCGGAAGCGAGCGAACAATTTGCCGGATAATCGATTTGAACGCTTGTCGGTTCGTTGGAAAGCATTTCGTCTATTTCTCTGAATTTATACGGAAGTTGAATTTCCACGCTCGCGTTCGCCGTATCGGAATTCAGGGTAACGGAATAATTCGTAGGCAAAAGGTAACCGTTAATCGTAACGCCAATTGAATAATCGCCGGCGAACAAATTCGTTCCGGTAGAAACGACGCCCGAGTTATCCGTAAGTTTTCTGATTACGTTTCCGTCCGGTTTGACAATCGTAACAGAAACGTTGCTTAACGGCTCTTCGCATTCTTTTGTCGTAATCGTGATTTCGCCGCTCGGTAGCAAGAAAGGTTCGAGCGTAACTTGCGAATTTATTTGCGAAGCCGGAATTCTTATTTGTCGTGAGATGCTTGAAAATTGCGCGTTCTGAATTCCGACGTTGTAAACCGTCGTGTCGTTTTCGCCTACGTAAATCGGCAATTCGTCAAACGTAAATTCGCCGTTAGCGTTTGTAAGAACCGAAAATTCGCCGAGCGGCGAAACCGCTTTTATCGTAAGCGAATCAACGTCTTCGGCGTTCCGCGAAACGACGCTTCCTTTCAAAATCACGATTTCAGGATTAAGCGTGAAGTTAATGTTTTCCGCGCTTCCGCCGGCAAGGTCAACGTTTTGCGATTGACTCGTAAAGCCGGTTTTGGTTGCGGTTATCGAATAATTTTCGCGCGCGAGATTTTCAATCGAATAATTTCCGTTTTCGTCCGACGTCGCGCGATAAGTTTGTCCGGTCGAAATTCTTTTCGCCTCAATCGTAGCGTCCGCCAGCGGTTGCGTCGAACCGTCGGACAAATATTTTTTGATTTTACCTGAGACCGCGGCGGAATTTGCAACCATAGTAAATTCAACGTAAACGGAATCGCCGGCGTTTATTTGTTTGGTTATATTTTGCGGATTTGCAGAGTAACCTTCCAGCGAAGGCGTAATTATATATTCGCCTGCAGGTAGTTCCTCAAACAAAGCGCCGCCTTGCGTGTTCGTTTCGAGCGTTCTAACGACCGAAGTATCGGAACTGATTACCGAAACAAGCGCGCCGGAAATTCCGCTTCCGCTTTCGTCCGAAACTTTTGAGTTAATTGTCCCGATATTCGCAACCGCCGTAAAATTAACCTCTTTTTCTTCGTAAACCGAAAGCGTTACGTTCACCGACGAAGGCGTAAAAACGTAACCTTCTTTTTGAACGCTCAAAACGTAAGCTCCGGCTTGCAAAAAGTTAAACGAATAATCGCCGAGCGCGTTGCTTGTTTGCACGTCGGTTGTTCCGTCGTTTGAATTTACGAGCGTAATGTAAGCGTTGTCGATTCCTGCGTTACCGTAAATTTCGGAAAGAGAAATAACAGGATGCAACTCGCCGACGTTTGTCGTTTGGTTTTGCGAAACTACAACGCCGCTTACCGTAACGTTTTGATAACCTTCCCGCAAAATTTCGGTTCGAACCGAATAACCGGAATCCGCCGCGACGTCCGTAAACAAAAACGTTCCGTCGCTTTGCGTTTGAGTCGAATAGGAATTTGAACTTGAACTTGCGATTACGTTCACGGCAAAGCCAAGCGGCGAGCCGTTCTCCTCGGTAACCGAACCGGCAATTGCGCCGGTTGTTTTATTCATTGCGATATTTTGAATTAAACTCGAAGTCGTATCGGTAACCGTAATCGAAATTGTTTCAGCCGAATAATTTTGCAGCGACGCGGAAAGTTGATAATCTCCTGGCGGAATGTTGGCAAGGACGTAATCGCCTGTCGCGTTCGTAGTCGCCGACGCGCTTCCGTTCGAGCCGGCAACGGAAACAACCGCGCCTTGCAACGCCGCGCCGTTTGAAGCGTCGGTTACCTTTCCGCTTATTTGCGCGACGTTAAGTT
>WGAL01000440.1 GCA_015494845.1 Melioribacteraceae bacterium | reverse complement strand
TTACCCTAACCCGTTCTCCGGTTCTACATATTTTACTTTTCAACACAATCTAAATGAACCGATTGATGTTAAAATAAATATTTACACAGTGTACGGAAGAAAAATCAAAGAGATTGATGAATACGGAATTACGGATAGATTCGTTAAAATCTTTTGGGATGGACGCGATGAAGATGGCGACCAACTCGCAAACGGAACTTATTTATATAAATTAATAATTAAAAATCAGAACGGCGATTTCTCAAAAAGTTATCTCGGAAAACTTGCCGTAATGCATTAAATTTTGAAATTTATTATTTGAAAATACTAATTAAGGAGTTACACAATGTTAAAAAGAACAATTATTGCTGCGTCTTTAATATTCTCGTTGACGTTACCAACAATAATTAATGCTCAAATTTCCACGGCAGTTCCATTCTTGCTAATTGCTCCCGATTCACGCGCCGGTGGAATGGGAGAATCCGGTGGCGGACTTGCCGATAACGGCGCAGCTATTTTTTGGAACCCGGCAGGACTTGCTTTTTTGCGCGGTTCCGAAATTCAAATTACGCACTCAAACTGGCTGCCTCAATTCCACTTGGATTTGTTCTACGATTACGCGACCTACAGAACATATTTAGATGATTTAGACGGCTCGATTTTTGCCAGCATTACATATATGAACTTTGGTACATTTATAAGAACCGGCGAAGGTTCGCCAGATCCAATTGGAACTTTTCGTTCGTTTGACGCCGCAGCAACAATCGGCTACGCGACAACGCTCGGAAAAGATTGGGGAATCGGTTTTAACTTCCGCGTAATTCACTCGCGTCTTTCCGAAAAGCCGACCGGACAAGAGCAAGGTTCCGGCGTTGCAACTACCGTAAGTTTTGACCTCGCGGGTATGTACCGCCCGGAGGCGCTTGACAATCGTTTCAGCGTTGGATTAAACATCAGCAACATGGGACCAAAAATTTATTACATCGACCAAGAACAAGCCGACCCGCTTCCAACAAATATGCGTCTCGGTTTTGCTGGACGTTTATGGGAAGACGATTTTAACTCACTGACTTTAACTGCTGATTTCTCAAAATTGCTCGTAACAAAAAGAGATTCCACAACCGATTCTGACCCGTTTTACGAAGCAATTTTTACTTCTTGGACAGACGACGGAAGTTTCAGTGAAGAACTTAAACAAATCGTTTCTTCATTTGGACTTGAATATTGGTACGGACAACCCGGCGATTTTATGTTTGCCGCCCGTGCCGGATATTTTTACGAAGACCCGCATTACGGAAACAGAAAATTTGTAACTTTCGGCGCAAGCATTCGTTACGATATTTACCAATTTGATTTCAGTTATTTGAGCACAACTCTTGCTGGCGGCGATGAAAACCATCCGCTTGGCGAAACGTTAAGATTTACTGTAGCGTTCAAATGGGGAAATCAAAACGAAACGGTTAGAGGTTTCCCGAAAGGAATTTAGTTTTTTAGTTCTTGGTTCTTAGTTCTTAGTGCATTGTTCTTTGTGCGTGGTTGAATAAAATTGCGTCATTGCGAACCTCGACGTAGTTTATGTGAACCTCGAATGTCCGCCACGGCGGATTGTTCCTTCGAGGTTTGTTTACCTTCGAGGAGCAAGCGCCTCGAAGGAAATTAGACGTCATTGCGAGGAGCGTAGCGACGAAGCAATCTGTCTAATGTTCAGCCTTAGATTTCTTTGAAGACAGATTGCCACGCCAATCCCGACTTGTCGGGATTGTCTCGCAATGACGGGAGAGAATAGACTTCGCTACGAAGTGAATATATAAATAAAAATTTGTCTCACAAGGAAATAAAATTATGAATTTCAAATGGAGTAAAATATTTTTCTTTTTAACACTGAATATTCTTGCAACATCATTGTTTGCCCAAACTAAATTTATTCCAAATTTCGTTGCAAGTTATCCGGACGAAAGAAATATAACAAAAAGCGATACGCTTAAAATTCTTGCCGTAATGGTTCAGTTTCAGCCGGACAGATACGACGCGACTTTCGGCGACGGAACTTTTGGTTCGATTTACACCGGCGAAAACAGAACTCGCGCCGATATTCTCGACCCGCTGCCGCACGACAAAGCGTATTTCGAAAACCATTTGAAATTCGTAAAAAATTATTTCGAAAAAGAATCGCGCGGCAAATTAAATATTGCTTATCGCGTTTTGCCAAATGTAATTACGCTCGATTACGAAATGCGAAATTATTCGCCGGAAGTAAATTCAGACGATTTTACGCGTATAGCAAATCTGACAAAAGACGCTTGGCAAAAGACGTACGAACAAAACCCCAACTTTGATTTTTCCGCTTACGATATGTTTGTAGTTTTCCACGCCGGCGTCGGGCGCGATGTTTCTCTGCCCGGCAGTCTCGGGTTGGAGCGCGATATTCCTTCGGTTTATCTCGGCTTAAAAAAATACCGTGAAGTTTACGGCGACGATTTTAGCGGAATTGACGTTGGCGGATTTAAAATTACAAATTCCGCCGTTCTGCCGGAAACCGAAAGCCGCGAAATGGACGGACTAACCGGCAAAGTCCTTTTTGAATTAACAATAAACGGTTTGCTCGCCTCGATGGTGGGAAGTCATTTGGGCTTGCCCGATTTATACAACACGGAAACCGGCTACAGCGCAATAGGG
>WGAL01000439.1 GCA_015494845.1 Melioribacteraceae bacterium | reverse complement strand
CCCTTAATTTATCGTGTCGTTTACTTTTTCATCTTTTCGGAAACAGCCGCGCGAGCCGCCGCCAAACGCGCTATCGGAACGCGGAAAGGCGAGCAACTTACGTAATCCAAACCAGCGTAATGGCAGAACTCAACCGAGGAAGGTTCGCCGCCGTGTTCGCCGCAAATGCCGAGTTTTATATCCGGACGGGTTTTGCGTCCGTCTTCAACAGCCATTTTAACGAGTTTTCCGACGCCGTTTCTATCCAATACTTCGAACGGATCGACTTCGAGAATTCCGCGTTCTTTGTATTCCGGCAAGAATGAACCGATATCGTCGCGCGAAAATCCGAAAGTCATTTGCGTCAAGTCGTTTGTTCCGAAACTGAAGAATTGCGCAGTCTCCGCAATTTCGGACGCGGTTAGAGCCGCGCGAGGCGTTTCAACCATGGTTCCGATTAAGAAATTAATTTTTGTTTTGCGGCGTTTGAATACTTCTTCCGCTGTTTTCAAAATAATTTCTTTTTGCAAATCAAGTTCCTTTTTGGTGGAAACAAGTGGAACCATAATTTCGGGATAAACTTTTACGCCTTTTTTCTTAACATTGATTGCCGCTTCCAAAATTGCGCGGGTTTGCATTTCGGTAATTTCTGGATAAGTATTTCCCAAACGGCAACCGCGGTGACCGAGCATCGGGTTGAATTCGTGAAGTTCTTCAACTTTTTCTTTTATTTTCTTCAAGGAAACGCCCATAATTTCCGCCATTTCCTTTTGCTCTTTTGTTTCTTTAGGCAAAAACTCATGCAACGGCGGATCCAAAAGTCTGACTGTAACAGGCAATCCGTTCATTGCTGTGAAAATGCCTTCAAAATCTTTGCGTTGAATCGGCAATAATTTATCGAGCGCTTTTCTTCTTCCTTCTTCGTCGTCTGCAAGAATCATTTCGCGAACGGCAAGAATTTTATCTTCGCCGAAGAACATATGCTCGGTGCGGCAAAGTCCGATACCTTTTGCTCCGAAATCGCGCGCGACTTTCGAATCGTGCGGCGTGTCGGCGTTTGTGCGAACTTTAAGGCGAGCGTGTTTGTCTGCAAGTTTCATCAATTTAGCGAAATCGCCGCTGAGCTTAGCTTCGGTGGTTTTGATTTTTCCGGCGTAAACATAACCGGTCGAACCGTTAAGCGAAATCCAATCGCCTTCTTTAATTGTAACATTGCCAGCTTTTGCCGTTTTCTTTTTATAATCGATAACCAATTCGCCAGCTCCGGTAACGGCACATTTGCCCATTCCGCGAGCTACAACCGCCGCATGGGAAGTCATTCCGCCGCGAGCAGTTAAAATACCTTCCGCCGCGTTCATACCTTTCAAATCTTCCGGCGAAGTTTCAAGTCTAACTAAAATTACTTTCTCGCCTTTTGCCGCCCATTCTTCGGCGTCTTCGGCGTGGAAAACCGCACGTCCCGTTGCGGCGCCGGGAGATGCGGGCAAGCCTTTGGTAATAACTTTCGCTTTTTTCAATTCGTCAAGGTCAAATACAGGGTGCAACAATTCGTCCAATTTTTCCGGTTCGGCGCGCATAATTGCGGTTTCTTCGTCAATCAATCCTTCCTTCAACATATCCATTGCAATCTTAACCATTGCCGCGCCGGTGCGTTTGCCGGTTCTTGTTTGCAAGAGCCAGAGTTTTCCGTTTTGAATCGTAAATTCGAGGTCTTGCATATCTTTGTAATGTTTTTCGAGTTTGTCTTGAACTTCATAAAGCTCTTTGTAAACTTCCGGCATATATTCTTCGAGCGAAGGATATTTTTCTCTTCTTTCTTTTTCGGAAATTCCTTGCGCTTTCGCCCATTTAATAGAACCTTTTTTCGTAATTTGTTGCGGCGTTCTGATACCGGCAACAACGTCCTCGCCTTGCGCGTTAACCAAATATTCGCCGTTGAAAACATTTTCGCCAGTTGCCGCGTCGCGCGTAAATGCAACGCCGGTTGCGGAATCATTGCCCATGTTTCCGAATACCATTGCTTGCACGTTAACCGCGGTTCCCCAATGCGCCGGACTGTTATTCATTTGGCGATAAAGAATTGCGCGGTCGTTGTTCCAGCTGTCAAACACAGCCATAATCGCGCCCCAAAGTTGTTGCCACGGATCTGTCGGGAAGTTTTTCTTGGTTCTTTGTTTAATAATTTTTTTGAACCGTTTTACAAGCTCTTGCAAATCTTCAACCGTAAATTCGGTGTCATGTTTGATTCCTTTTTTAGCTTTTAATTCGTCGATAATTTCTTCGAACGGATCGTGGTCTTCTTTGTTTTCAGGTTTCATTCCCATAACCACGTCGCCGTACATTTGGATAAATCTGCGGTAAGAATCCCAAGCGAAACGCGGATTGTTTGTTTTTTCAGCGAGCCCTTCAACAACCTCGTCGTTCAAACCTAAGTTCAAAACCGTGTCCATCATTCCAGGCATCGACGCTGGAGCGCCGGAACGAACCGAGACCAAAAGCGGATTTTTTCTGTCGCCGAATTTTGATTTCATAATCTTTTCGATGTGAGCGACGCCTTTTTTTACATCCGGCTCGAGTAATTCTTTAATTTTCTTTTGTCCGATTTCAAAATATTTGTTGCAAACTTCCGTAGTAATCGTAAAACCGGGAGGAACAGGAACGCCGATTCTGTTCATCTCTGCAAGGTTTGCGCCTTTGCCGCCGAGTAATTCCTTCATATCGGCTCTGCCGTCGGCTTTGCCGTTCCCGAACAAGTAAACTAATTTTTGTTTTTTAACTTTTTTCTTTGCCATATTACGGAACCTCCGTTATATTTATTTTTGAATGTTAATTATCGCTAACCGCGCGCTAATTTAATACGAAAAAAATTTTTGTCAAGTATTTTTTTAATAACCTTATAATATCTTAAATTTTTTTGTTAAAATCTAATTGAAGAAGTTTTTCTGACGTGGGTTTATTGAAAGTGAGAATTAAAAAGGCAAGCATCAATAAAGAGTAGGGACAGCTCGCAAGCTGTCCCTACAAAGATTTTATTTTACTTCATCAAAATCATTTTCCTTGTTTGAATAAAATTGCCAGCGCACAAAGTATAGAAATAAACGCCGCTCGGTAAATACCTTGCATTAAACTGAACAGAGTATTTTCCTGACGCTTGTTTCTTGTTTACAAGCGTTGCTACTTCGCGTCCGAGTGCGTCATAAACATGAAGTTGCACTTGGATTGCCATAGATTGCCGCGTCGCTCCGCTCCTCGCAATGACAGACGGTATGGAATAGCTGATTGTAGTTGTCGGATTAAACGGGTTCGGATAATTTTGTGCAAGTTCGAATTTTATCGGAGCTGTTCCGTTTTGATCTTCTTCAACATCGTCAAGAATGCCTTGCTCGGGAGTAAACACTTTGTGGTCGGTGTAAATGTGAAATTCGCTCGGGGTCAAAT
>WGAL01000438.1 GCA_015494845.1 Melioribacteraceae bacterium | reverse complement strand
ATCTATCAGTGTGTTGCCGAGTTTCTCAGTTTCGTCGGAGACGAACTCTTGCAACTTTTTAATTTTTCCTTCCATCAAAATGTCGAACTCTTCCTTGTCTTCATTCATTGCGGCAAGACTTTTCCCGAACCGCTCCAATCTTGCATCGAGTTCATTTACCGGCAGTTTGAGCGTGTTAATTTTAAAACGAATTAAATTTTCCGCTTCTTCAATTATCCGCAAGAACCGCGAATTTGTCGATTGCGTTAGAATTTTTTCTTTCTGTGAATTTATTAAACCAAGCAAGCCATTTTCGACTTCCGAAATTTTGCTTTGCTTTACAAGAGCCGCGTCGTTCTTTGTTTTTCCTTCAAGCGCAAGTTTGCTAGACACGGTAAAAAATTCATAATCGGTTTTGCAGATATTATTCAACACGCTTTTGTTGTAATTTATTAACTCGTTTAATTCTCCGGGCGAAAGCAAATCAATCTTGTTCAACACGAAAAAAATTTTCGGCGCAATCGAGCGCAAGTTTTGCAGAAATTCAACTTCCGCTTTCGAAATCGGTAAATCGCCGGAAAGCAAAAACACGGCGGCGTCAATTTTATTTACGAACTGCAAAGTGGTTTGCGAGTTGTGTTCAAGCGACGAACCGACGCCGGGAGTATCGATTATCGTCAATGATTTCAGTAGTTCGGAAGGGTTGTAAATTACGACTTTCGTTACTTTTTTTATGTTGTTCGGATTTAATTCTTCGGCAATGTATTCTTTAACGGAACTCGCCTCAACGGTTTGTACTTTGCCGTCTTCGAAAAATATTTCCGCTTTCTTTTCCTCGCCGAATTCAATCAACGTAATAATTGCGGTAAGCGGAACCACGCCCGACGGCACAACCGGTTCTCCAAGCAAAGAATTAACAAACGAAGATTTTCCCCTTTTGAAAAGCCCGAGAACAACAAGGTAAAATTTTTCGGCGGAAATTTTATCGGAGAGTTCGTTTAACTCATCGGAAAAATTCTTTCCGGCAAGTCCGTTCATAATTTTTTTGATTTCGAAAATATCGGAAAGAACCGCGTTTGAACCGTTCATAATTTTTCTCAAAAATTAATTTCAGATAGAATTCAAAAACAAAATTCTTTTATTAAAAATCAGATGGATAAAATTTAGTAGGAGTTATCAATTCCTCGCTGGAATGGTTATGGCGAACTCCATCGCCGGTTCAAACATAATAAAGAGAAGTTAAAAAATCAATTCAACAAAGCGGGAGCGCAAGAACGCTCCCGCCGTAATTTATTTCAATTTGGAAATAACCGCGTCGGTCATTTGCTCTGTTGTCGCCGCGCCTTTTTCAATTACGTCCGCGCCGCCGCGCAATTTAAGCATATCGTAAGTTCTTACTTTTCCTTCCTTAATTACTTCGGCGATTGCATTGCGAATTCTCGTTGCAATCTCGTTTTCGCCGATGTGGTCAAGCATCATACACGCGCTTAAAAACATTGCAATCGGATTTACGATGCTTGGTTTTAGATTTTCGTATTTCGGCGCAGAGCCGTGCGTCGGTTCAAAAACGGCAACCTCATCGCCGATGTTTGCGCTGCAAGCAAATCCCAATCCGCCTACAAGTCCCGCAAAGCCGTCGCTGATAATATCGCCGAACATATTCTCGGCGATTATAACGCCGTAATCTTCGGGATTTTTAGTAAGCCACATCATTTGCGCGTCGATATTTGTTTCCCAGAGCGGAATGCGCGGATATTTTTCGGCGACTTTTCTCGCTTCCATTACCATCATTCCCGACGTTTCGCGCAAGACGTTCGGCTTTTCGCAAACCGTAACGTTTTTGTAGCCGTGTTTGTCGGCGTATTCAAACGCTTTTTCGGCGATTCGTCTCGCCGCGTTGCGCGTTACAATTCTCGTTGAAATCGCCAAATCTTCGCTCGGAACGTCTTTGAATTTTTTCATCTTCGGATGAGTTTCAAGCGCTTTTCTTACTTCTTCGGGCGGATTTGTCCATTCGACGCCGGAGTAAAGTCCTTCCGTGTTTTGACGGAAAATCACGGCGTCAACCGGCGGCTCTTCAACTCCGCCGTCCGCGCTTCTGCGAATAAAATTGAGCGGATTGCCTTCAAACGCTTTGCACGGACGAATTGAAATATCGAGATTGAAATGCTGACGCAAGCCTACAATCGGACTTGAATAAACGTAGCCTTTGTCTTGAAGTTCCGGGGCAAGTTCTTTTGCCGCCGCGTCTTTCGGCTTGCTTGTAATTGCGCCGAACAAACCGATTTTGTGTTCCGCGAGCAAATCGATTGTCCGTTGCGGAAGCGCGTTCCCTTCGGTTTTCCAAAATTCCCAACCGATATCTCCGTGAACGTAATTTGCTTTGAAGCCCGCCGCTTCCAATAATCTGATTGCCTCGGATAAAACGATTTTGCCGATTCCGTCGCCCGGCATTGAAACGATTGTTCTCATAATTTCCCTTTCTTCTTTGTGAATTTCAAAATAAAACAATTATGAAAGATATGAACGAAGTATTTATCAGGCAAGAAATTTAGTTGGGATTTTCTTTCATCTTGATTTTCGCGAGTCCGTGTGTCTCATCGGGAAAAAGCGAAGCAAACGCGAGAAGGAATTCTCTTGCAACTTCCGTTTCAAACGCCGACGAAATTACGGCGCGCGCATTCCGCTTTTTCGCTCCGGTAAAGAACCGCAATAAATCCGGAACGCTTCCGAGGAACGCAGGTTTGATTACAAAAATTTTAACGCCGTTTTCGAGCGCGAAAAATAAATCGTCGAAGTTTTTTGCCGATAAATCAATTGCAACCAAATAAGGAAATTTCTGCGCAAGTTCAATATTTCCGGCAAGCGTAGCGACAGGGTCTTCAACGTAATCGATATTTAATTGAGAGAGTAAATTTAAGTTTTCTTCCGCTTCATTTTTCCCCCAAGCGCCGTTCGGGTCAAAACGGAATTTTACGTTAAATTTTTTCAGAACCGATAATTTTTCTTCGTCGAATTTCGCAGGCAGTTTTATTTTGATTGTATCGTAGCCGCTGTGAATTAAACCGTTTAATTTATTTTCGAAATCGCTTTCAACCAATGAAATCAGCGCGTTGCGTTCCGGTTTGAATTTGTTAATGCCGCTTAATTTTCCCTTAATAAAATTTAAGTTTTCGTCGTTCGCCAAATTGTTTTTTATCGCTAACTTTACAAACGCTTGTTCGAGCGCAAAAATCAAAGTCGGAAAAGGAGAGGCGCATTTTTTTATTTCATTATCGAATTGAGTTAGCGAAACAAAGTCGAATGATGAGAT
>WGAL01000437.1 GCA_015494845.1 Melioribacteraceae bacterium | reverse complement strand
GAAATTACAAATTTCCGCCAGCATCATTCCAAAATCATAGCGGGAAATTCTTTCGCCGCCACCGAAATTAATTACTTCGTTTGCAATATCTTTTTCCAACAATTTTTCAATAATTTCCGGTGCTTCGCTAACTTCAAGCGGCATTCTGTATTGGTCGGTAAATAAACTGATTTTCTTTCCGCTTTTCAAATTTTGCAACATTTCTACAAAAAAACATGAACCGCCGAACAACGGCAATCCGTAATGCAAAGCGATTCTCAAAATCAAATAATTTTTAGCGAACCGGCTTACGAGTTTTTCAGCTTCAACTTTGCTTTTTGCGTAAATTGAGATTGGCTTCAATTCGTCGGTTTCCTTTTTCAAACGATTGTTTTCGCCGTCGTAAACCAAATCGGTTGAGAAGAAAACAAATTTTGCGTTAATGAAATTTGAAATTTCCGCAAGATTTTTCGCCGGCTCGACGTTCACGGCAAAAACTTTTTCCTTCCCTAAATTTTCGGCAACCGCCGGTTTGGAAATCGCCGCCGTGTGAATGATTACGTTAGGCGAAAATTTTTCAACCGCTTGTTTTAACGAATTTTTATCTCTTATGTCAAGCCGTATTTGACGAACGTCCGGAATGTCGTATTTGTTCGAAAAATATTGCGAAAGGACTTCGTGCTTTTGCGAAAGCATTGTTGAAAGATATTGCCCGATAAAGCCGCTTCCGCCGGTAATGAAAATTTTCATCCGCGCGAAAACATTTCTTCGTAAATCTTAATGTATCGCTCGTAATCGTAACCGGAATATGCGACGAGGTAAACTTTTTCGGGGAATTCGTGCGTGGAAAGAAACTCGGAAACCGTTTTCAGCGCAATACGGCATGCGCGTTCGAAAGGAAATCCGTAAACGCCGGTGCTGATTGAAGGGAAGGCGATTGTTTTCAGTTCTCTTTCGGATGCGATTTTAAGCGAATTGTAATACGCGCTTGCGAGCAGTTTATCTTCGTTTCTGTTTCCGCCGCGCCAAACCGGACCGACGGCGTGAATTACAAATTTTGCCGGCAATCTGTAACCTTTTGTAATTTTCGCGTTTCCGGTTTCGCAACCGTTTAAGGTTTTGCATTCTTCCAAAAGTTGCGGACCCGCCGCGCGGTGAATTGCGCCGTCCACGCCGCCTCCGCCAAGCAAAGTTCTGTTAGCGGCGTTAACAATCGCACCGACATTAAGTTTGGTAATATCGCCTTGGATTATTTCAATGCGTTCGGATATTTCCATAATTACAGATAATTTTCAACTTCGAGGGAAAGTTGTTCCGTTTGCGGAATTTCGTTACTGCGGAATTTTTTTATTTCGTCGTAAATAAACGCTTCGTCCAATCCGTTTGCTTTCGCTACTTTTACAAGCCAATCTATTTCCTGTTGATTTAATTTCGGGTCGGTAATAATCAATTTTATTCCGTCGAGAATAAAACTTTTTGCAATTTCAGAGTTGGAAAAAACGGGCGGTTCATTTTTGATGTAATCGTTTTCAAAAAGAGAACTCACGGCTTGTCTTGTAAAGGATTTCTCAAAACCGAGTTTTTGTCCGAGTATGTCAATAAAGTTTCTTTCCGAAGAACTGATTTTTTTGTCTTTTCCGCTCAAAAGCAACATAGCCCTGAAATAGTTGCTTTTGTCAATTAAGTTAAGCTCCATTAAGCTTCCCCCTTTCCTGTTTTGTTATTGAAAATTTTTATACTAAACGGAAATATAAAAGTTCCCAATTAATTATCGTGTGAAATAAATCAAAATTTAGGTTTTTTAGCGAAATCTTCAATTTAATAGATTGCCGAATATTCAACCTTTACTAACGATTCCCTAACTCCTTCAACGTCCACCTCGGCGGATTGTTCTTTGTGGTATTAAACAGAGTTTTAAGAAAAAACATTGCTTACAATACGACAGATTGCTTCGCTTCGCTCGCAATGACCTGTTTTTTCTGTCTTTGCGAGGAAATTGCGTAAGCAATTTCCGAAGCAATCTATCAAATATTCAGCGTTTGCTTACTGAGCCTATAGTCCGCCGCGGTGGACTACCGCACCGTGCGCGAAGTGGTTAAACCGCATTTGTCT
>WGAL01000436.1 GCA_015494845.1 Melioribacteraceae bacterium | reverse complement strand
GTTGACGAAAAAACCGGAGCAGTGAGAGTAACAAACTGATGCAGAAAAAATTACGTAAAATCTATATTGCGCTGGTATCTCCGGCAATTATTGTTAGCGCAATATTTTACGTTTTACAATTATACGGTTTATGGGAAGGAAGTAACACGCTTCCTTCCCGTTTTTTTATGACCGCAGTTTTTGTTGCCGCAATAACTTTCGGCGTTGCGATTCCGATATTTTACCGCGCGGCTTTTTTCGGAAAGGTAAAAGAAAAAAGATACACAACCGAAGAAGAATTTTTCTCATTCCAGAAAAGAATGTTATTCATTATTTCCGTAACGCCTTATCTTGCTTTGGTAGCCGCTTATTCCGGTTTCGAAGCGTTTTATTACGGCGGAACGGTTATAGCCGCGTTGTACGCGATTTATTATCATTATCCGTCCGAGAGGAAAATTAATTTCGATAAAAAAGTTTTTATGGTGAAAAGTGAATCCGACTAAAATTTTAACTTGGCTCAAAGAAGTTTGGCAAGCGTTCGACAAAGCCGCAAAGGCGAAATCTACCGACGTTCTGGAATACGAAGTGGCGGAATTGCAAAACGTTTTCGCGTTGGTCGTCGTCGGCTCTTTTGTCGGGTTGCCGTCGCCGCCAATGCAAATTACGCTTGATTTGCTCCCTTATATGGACGAAGAACTCGTGATTTTAATGAATAAAATCTCGACGGCAAACAGTCCGATTTCCGATTTGGTTTCAATTTTTGACGTAGGATAATTATGCAAAAAATTTACTTTTTTCTCGGCAAGGGCGGAGTTGGAAAATCAACGACATCTACTTTAACCGCAATTGAAAATTCGTTAAAAGGCGAAAAAGTTTTGCTTTCGTCGATGGATCCGGCGCATAATTTGCGAGATTTGTTCGAACGCGAAATTACGCAAGAGCCGGTTGAGATAAACGAAAATTTGTTTGTCTCCGAAATCAGTCTCGATTACTGGGTGGAAGAATATTTGAAAGACGTTGAAAGGCAACTCGCCAAAAGTTACGCTTACTTAACTGCATTAAGTCTGGAAAAGAGTTTTGAGATAATCCGATACTCACCAGGAATTGAAGAATATGCTCTGTTAAGAGCGTTCAAATTTTACATTAAGAAATACAAAAAATTCGATAAAATAATTTTCGATATGCCGCCTACCGGCTTAACGCTGAAATTCTTGTCGCTTCCGAAACTCTCGCAAGTTTGGCTCGAAAAACTCGTGGATTTGCGTAACGAAATAATCAAGAAAAAAGAAATCATAACGCGGATACATTTCGGCAATATCACTATTGAGCGCGACGAACTTTTGAATAAACTCAACAGTCAATTGAACGAATACGATGAAATCCGTAAAATAATTGAAGATAAAAATACAACCGAGCTTGTTTTGGTTCTCAATCAGGATAAACTTTCGTTCGCTGAATCCAATTTGATAATTGAAAAACTTAAAGTCGCCGATTTAAGCGTGAGCAAAGTTTACGTAAATAAATACGACGAAAAAATTCCCGTCGATAAAATCAACGAAGCATTCGGCGCTTACGAGTTAAAATTCTTTCCGTTAAATAGCGAACCTATTACCGGCTACGATAATCTTGTGGAATATCTTAAAAGAAATAATTTCTTGAGCAGGTAAGTAATTCGGCTTCGTGGCAAAGTTTTTAAGTACTACTTTGTTGAATTAAGATTTCACACCCCGTCTTCCGACTTCGCTCCACTCCGTCGGAATCCACCCCTCTCACGAGAGGGGAATTTCGTTCGTAGCAGAAAATTCCCCTTCCTCTTGGAAGGGGTGGCGACGCGTAAGCGGCGTCGGGGTAGGGTTGAATGTCACAATTTGGATTAATCACGAATGTATTTTTTGTCACTAAATTTAGAAATGTGCCGATTTCGTCTCGTTTGCTCAACAATCCTTTTTATTTTCCGATAATTTGTAAAAAACAAGGTGAAATTATGAAAAGAGGATTGTTGTTATTTTTATCGCTTTTAATT
>WGAL01000435.1 GCA_015494845.1 Melioribacteraceae bacterium | reverse complement strand
ACGTTCCTCTATTTCAATTTCAGAACCGGTTTTGCACGCGCGGTCAATTGTGGTTTCCGGCGCGGCAACGTAAAAAGGAATGTTAAAATATTTGCAAAGAACCGCAAGATTGAACGTGCCGATTTTATTTGCCGTATCGCCGTTTTTGGCGATTCTGTCCGCGCCTACAATAACCAAATCGACTTTCTTCTCTCTGATTGTAATTCCGCTTGCCGAATCGATATTTATTGAAAACGGAATTCCCGCTTTTTCGAGTTCGAACGCCGTTAAGCGCGAACCTTGAAACAACGGACGCGTTTCGTTGGCGTAAACGTATTTTACCAAACCGTTTTCATACGCTTTTTTGATTACATTCAGAGCCGTTCCGCCTCCTCCCGTTGCAAGCGCGCCGGTGTTGCAATGTGTAAGAACAACCGATTTCTTTTCGAAAATTTGCAAACCTTTTTCGGCAATTCGCTCGCACATTTGAATATCGTCCGAATGAATTTCTTTCGCGACGTAGAGCAGAATACCGTAAACATCTTCACTATTCTTTACTTTGAAATAAGCGTCTTTCATTTTTCCCAAAGCAAAGAAAAGATTTACCGCCGTCGGACGCGTATTTTTCAATCGGTTAAATACTTGATTAAAATAATCTTCGCCTTTGTTTCCGTTTTTGAACGCAAGCGCAACGGCGTAAGCGGCGGCAATTCCGATTGCAGGCGCGCCGCGGACTTCTAGTCGCTCAATCGCAAGCGAAATTCTTTCGTAATCGTCGGTTAAAATGTATTCTTCCTCAAAAGGAAGTTTGGTTTGATTAATCAATTTGAGTTTGCCGTTAACGAAATCTATCGCTTTGAAATTACTTTTCATTAAATCGCGAAAGCTCCAAAAATTCCAAAAATCTTTCTCTGATGTCTAATTTTGTGAGTTCGGTTAATCTTTGCACGCTGAATTTTTCCACGCAGAACGAAGCCATTGTGCTGCCGTAAATAACCGCACGCTTGATATTTTCAAAACTCAAATCGTCTGTCGAATCGAGATAACCGGCAAAGCCTCCGGCAAAAGTATCTCCAGCACCGGTCGGGTCAAAAATACTTTCGAGCGGATAAGCGGGCGCAGAGAAAATTTTATCCTCGCTGAACAACAACGCGCCGTGTTCTCCTTTTTTAATAATCAAATATTTCGGACCCATTTCCCGAATCATTCTTGCGCTTTTAATTAGATTCGGTTCTTTCGTCAGCAAGCGCGCTTCGGAATCGTTGATGATTAAAACATCAACGCGTTTCATTACTTCTTTGAGTTCGTCGAGTTTGTTTTCAATCCACAAATTCATCGTATCGCAAACAATAAATTTTGTCGATTCGATTTGGTCTAATACTTTCAGTTGCAACGCTGGGTCAATATTGCCGAGCACAAGAAAATCGGGGTTTCGCTGCGACTCGGGTATTTTCGGGTCAAAATTTTCGAACACGCCAAGCTCGGTAAAAAGCGTGTCGCGAACGTTCAAATCGTAATGGTATTTCCCGCCCCATCTAAAAGTTTTTCCGCCTTCAATGATTTCAAGTCCGGTGATGTCAATGCCAAATCGTTGTAACAAATCGATGTGCTCTTTCGGGAAATCTTCGCCAACGACTCCGACAAGATAAATAGGCGCGGTAAAATAACTTGCCGAAAGCGAAATATACGTGGAGGAACCGCCGAGCGCGTTTTCAATTTTATCAAACGGTGTTTCCACGTTATCCAAAGCGACAGAGCCGACAACCAACAAACTCATTTTTCCTCCAAAGTTTTTAATTCTCGTTTAACGAATTTCAAAAATAAACTAATTTTTCTAATGTTGCTGAAATTAAATTTTAAGCGTCTTTGAGGGACTATGAACCTTAAAGGCACTTGTTCCTTTAAGGTTCAAAAGAACATTTCTACAAAGACCTTAAAGGAATAAATACCTTTAAGGTCTTGTTTACAGCGAAAGTCTCCTCGCAATAACAGACGAGAAAAAAATTACAACTTCTTCGCCAAGCCGGAATATTTGCGTTCGACGACAAACCCGAATTTGTAAAAATATTCGGGACGGAAAAAGCCGGTTGTTACGTATTCGTAATTCTCGTTTTTCATTCTGTTGAAAAATTCCTTCATCAGAATATCGCTTATTCCCTTACGGCGATAGGCGTTTGAGACGACAATCTTATCCATATAAACGGTTTTGGAATCGAGGACGCGGTAAAACAATCCGCCGATGATAAATCCGCGCTGGGAAACGGCGACAAGAAATTGATGCTCCGAGCGGAAATTTACCATTAAGTTTGCATCAAGGAATAACCGGTGCAAACGCGAAATTTCTTTCGGCGAAACAGGGCGTCTGATAATAAAC
>WGAL01000434.1 GCA_015494845.1 Melioribacteraceae bacterium | reverse complement strand
TTATCCGGCTTTTGTCGATGTTTACAAAGGGACGTATTTGGGAATACCGCAAATTCACGACTTATTCGGAATGTCGATGGGCGCATTTGCCTTTTTGATTATTATCATCGCGTTTCTTTCTTATTGGGGCGTTAATGCGGTCGAACGCAAAATAAACGGCGGTAAGTCCGTTGACCCGACGTCAAAAAGCGCTTTGGTAAAAATAACCGCCGTGGCTTTTATTGTCGCTTTTACGGCGTTGTTTATGTATCCGCGCAAACAAGCGTTGCTTAACGAATATAAGACGAAAGCGTTTGCGGAAAACGTAAAAGCCAAAACAATCGACGCCGACGAACTCGCTTTGCGCCTTGTAATGAAAGACCCGAAGTTGCAATTAATTGATTTGCGTTCCGCAGATGAATACAAGAAGGGAACATTGCCGTACGCGTTGAACGTTAAGCCGAAAGATTTTTGGAGCGATAATATTAAAAACGCGTTGAACCGTTACGATAAGCAAGTAGTCTTTTTTGCAAACGACGAAACCGATGAATTAAAGGCGTATCATTTGGCGCAAGAGTTGGGCTTCGATACGAGTTCTTATTACATACTTAAAGGCGGTTATAAAACTTTCGCGAAAGAAATTTTAGCGTTTACGCCTCCGGCGCGCGAACCGAAAACTCGCGCGGAAAGAGACACTTGGCGTTTCCGCGCTTACGCCGCAAAAGAGCTTCCGGCGATTATTAAAGAAGCAAAACCGAAGAAAGTCGTTATTCCGAAAGTTAAACGCGCTCTCGGCGGTTGCGGTTAATAGATTGAGACTTTTACTGAATTCAAAAAAGGGAAACTTTCCAGTTTCCCTTTTTTATTTTCATCACAATCGCGTCATTGCGAGCGGAACAAAGTGGAGCGCGGCAATCTGTTGGACTAGATTTGGTAGTCCGCCGCGGCGGGCTTCACTTTGCTCGTAATGACGTGTGTTTTTTAATTACTGTCGCTTCATTGCGAGGAGTGAAGCGACGAAGCAATCTATCACATTATAAGCTATTGCTGAATATTCGGTAGTTTGCCACGCCAATTTGCTAACGCAAATTGGCTCGCAATGACGTGTGTATATATAAAATATTAATCAAGCAACCTAATCTTGTTAATATTCTTTTGCTCGCCGGCAATGATGATTACATCGTCCTCGTTAAATACGTAATCGGGATTTGGAATTGCTTTAATTAATTCGCGGTTTTTATTATGAGTTTTTACGGAAAGAATATCCACGCCGTATTTGGCGCGAATTCCCAACTCGCGGATTGATTTGCCGACAAACGTTTTAGGAACTTTCAGTTGAAGTATCGAATAATCTTCAAGGAAATGAACTTCTTCGTTTTCGTCGCTCATTCTTATTCCGCTTGCGAGCGTATCGGCAAAATTAAGTCTTTCGATTTCTTTGTTGTACGCTTCCTGAATATCTTTCAGCGTTACGATGCCGACAATCTTTTTTGAATTTTCATTTTCAACGACAGGCAACGTTTCGAAATCGAGTTTGCGCATTTTCTCCATTGCGGTTTGACAATTATCGTCCAAAGTTACGACTTCGTAATTCGGAAGCATAATATCCGCCGCAATCAGCACTTCTTTAAGTTCGTCTTTTTCGAAAAGAAAATCTTTAACCAAATCCACGGTAATTATTCCGAGCAATTCGTTTTTGTCGTTTACTACGGGGAACTCTCTTCCGCGCGTGTTTACGATTTTATTTATTACGTAATTAAAATTATCTTGCGGATGAATAGCCGGAAAATCCTTTTCGTAAATGGAACGGATAAAAATCGATTTCATTACGTTCACTTCCGAACCTTCCTTAATAGCAATTCCGCGTCTTACGAGTTTGAGCGTGTAAATCGATTCTCGCGTGAAATAAGATGAAATAATTGTGCTGATAATCGCGGTAATCATTAACGGAAGAATGATGTGGTAATCGTTAGTGAGTTCGAAAACTATTATAATTGCGGTAATCGGAGCGCGGGTTGTGCCGGCGACCATTCCGCCCATTGCCACAAGCGCGTAAGCGCCGGGCGTTGCCGTAATCGTAGGGAACAATTGGTGCATTAATCCGCCGAAGAAAACGCCGAGCGTTGCGCCCATAAAAAGGGAAGGCGCGAAGATACCGCCCGAACCGCCGGAGCCGAGCGTAACGGAAGTCGCGAAAATTTTGAGAAAAACCAATCCGAGCGCGGCGTACCAAATTAAATTTCCGTTTAACGCGAAATTTATCGTATCGTAACCGACGCCCATTACTTCCGGGACAAAAATTCCGATTAAACCGATTGCTATTCCGCCGAGAAGCGGACGAAAATATTCGGGAACTTTATTTAATTCGTCGAACCAATCTTCGAATGCGTAAAGAACTTTAATAAAAAGATACGAAGCAACGCCGCTTAGAATTCCCAAAATCAAATAGAAAAATAATTCTTGCGGGCTTACCAATTGGTAGTGCGGAACTTGAAACGCCGCAAAATCGCCTTCGAACGCGTGCGAAACAACTGTCGCCATTACCGAAGATATCACAATCGGCGAAAACTGCGCGACCGCAAAATCCATTAAAATTATTTCAAGCGAAAATAACGCTCCGGCAATTGGAGCGTTAAACGCCGCCGCAATTCCCGCCGCCGCGCCGCAACCGACAAGCGTTTTCATCCGGTTTGTCGGCACTTTAAAAAATTGTCCTATTGTAGAACCGAGACTCGAGCCGATTTGAACAATCGGACCTTCGCGCCCGACCGAGCCGCCGGTTCCGATTGTAACCGCGGAGGCGAACGCTTTTATTACGGCAACGCGCGGACGAATTTTTCCGCCTTTGAGAAAAATCGCTTGCATAACTTCCGGAACGCCGTGTCCTTTTGCCTCAGGCGCGAAGAAATAAATAATTGGGCCGACAATAAGTCCGCCGATTGCCGGAACAATTAAAACCCAGTACCAAGGCGTGGATTCAATGCGTTGCAGAATTGTCCCTTCGCCGCCCCAAAAAGAAATGTCCGAGATAAATTCAATTAATGCGCGGATTCCGATTGCGGAAAAACCGGCGAGAATGCCGATAATTAGCGCAATGATTATCATAAAGGTGTGTTCGGTTAGATTGGCTTTCTCAAGAAGTTCCGCGTTCTTTTTTGATAAGTAACGAAATATTTTGCTGAATCTTTCCGAAGTTTTCATTTAATCACTGCGCTTTGAAAATAATCAGTTTAAATAATTTTTTACAATTTCAGGGAATTGTTTAATTGCATCGTCAATTTTGCTTGCGTCTTTTCCGCCCGCGGTTGCAAGGTGCGGTCTTCCGCCTCCGCCTCCGCCGATTATTTTAGCGGCATCTCCCACTAACTTACCCGCCAAAAGTTTTTTCTCTTTAATCAAATCGTCCGAAACAACGGCAACCATTCCAACCTTTTCGTCGAAATCCGCAGCCAAAAGTCCTGCGCCGGTTTTGATTTTGTTTCTGAGTTCGTCGCCGAACGATTTTAATTCGTCCATATTGCTTGCTTTTATTTTGCCGGCATAAACTGAAATTCCGTTAACATCAATTTTGTTTGAGAGAATTTCATCAACCGCGCCGAGTTTGCTTTTGAGTTCCAATTCGGAAATTTGTTTCTCCAATTTTTTCTTTTCGGAAACAAGTTCGGATATTTTATTTTGCGCGTTTTCAAGTTCGTTTTCTTTTTCATAAATATATTTTTCAACGCCGAAACCGGTAACCGCTTCAATTCTGCGAACGCCGCTTGCAACAGCCGTTTCCTGAGTTATCTTGAACATATTAATTTCCGACGTATTGCGAACGTGCGTGCCGCCGCAAAATTCCATCGAATAATCGCCGAATTGCACTACGTTTACGCGTTCGCCGTATTTATCGCCGAAGAACATCAACGCGCCCATTTTTTTCGCTTCCTCAAACGGAATGTTTCTGTGGTGCGTCATCTCAATATTTTTACGAATCAAAGAATTTATTTTATGCTCAATTTCCCTTTGCTGTTCTTTCGTTACTTTTTGAAAATGCGAAAAGTCAAACCGCAATCTGTCAGGCCCAACGTACGAACCGGCTTGTTTAACATGCGTTCCAAGAACTTTGCGGAGCGTTGCGTGCAGCAAGTGCGTTGCTGAGTGGTTTCGCATAATATCCCAGCGTATTTTCTCGTTAATTCTCGTTAAAATGTTTGAACCTATTTTGAACTCAAAGTTATCCGGATTTGCAACAATATGAAT
>WGAL01000433.1 GCA_015494845.1 Melioribacteraceae bacterium | reverse complement strand
GGCGTGAGCTTTGCTCAAATTCCTGACGACCAAGATACTGTTATGGTCCCTTACGATTATGTTAACAACAATGGAGATATTACCGGTTCTCTGAACCAGTTTATCGCTGATGATATGGCTGACGGCGGTATTCCTGAAGGTCGTGTTTACAAATTGCAAAGAGGCCAGTATTATTTGTTGAGTGGAACCATTGTTATTAATGGTTATACTTTAAGACTTTATGGAGAACCAGGTCCGGAAGATACTCAACCTGCCGTTATTGCAGGTGGTTTCAAACCTGATGGTTCAGGTTTTTGGCAGTATTTTAAATCAAACAACGACGTAGAATTTAAGAATATATATTTCTTAGGTTCTACTCCTACAGATAAGCTTACCGGTGAGCTTATCCGTTTTATTTCCGATAGCACTCAAATTGTTGCCGATAATTGTGTGTTTGATTCTTTCCACTTCGTTACGATTCACTTTTTCAAAGTTTCTCACAATAGCGCTTATATCACTAACTGCTATTTCAGAAACTTGAATCACAAAAACGGCGGCAAATACAACGGACGCGGGTTGAGAATGTTCCAATCGCAACATGTGGATACAGTTGTTATGGTAAACAATACCTTTGTTAACTCAAACAGTTTCTTCCTCGATTTAAACAGATTTGAAATCGCCGATTATGTTAAAGTTGACCATAACACAATCGTTAACACCGTGAAATTTGTATTTCAATGGCATTGGCAAACAAACGCTTGGTTCACCAACAACTTGATTTACAACGGTCACTCCTACGGCGAAACAATGGCTGACAGAGCAAATCAAGATCCGGATGGTTTGATTTTCGGTATTTTCGGAATTGACACAATAGGCGTGGATTCTATCGGAATTGAAGAAGCTGACAGAAATGTAGTTTTAACAAACAATGCTTGGTATTATGATACTTATGTTACAAACTATTGGGATTCCCGCGATACCGTTGATGCGGAACCTTTCTTAAATTCCCGTTCACAAGCAATGTTTGATAATGACGAAGTTTGGCCAGGCCTTGTTGAAGAAAACAACGTGAATTACGGACCTAATTTCACCAAATTCCCGACTTATTCCGACGGTCACGTAGTAACCGAAGATATGGTTACTTATATGTGCGACCAACGAGACGGAACTTCAAACGGAACAAATAACTGGGGATTTTATCCTGACGGAACAGTATTTCACGTTTATTGGCCGCTTAGCACGGTTGAAGATTTCTCTTACGGAACGGATGAAACAATTTATTCTGGCGGAACCGGCGGATTCCCTATTGGCGACTTGAATTGGTTCCCGGATAAAAAAGCCGAGTGGGAAGAATGGGTAAACGATGTTGACGAAGAAGGCATAACCGGTGTTCCGAGCAAATTCGAATTAAGCCAAAATTATCCGAACCCGTTTAACCCGACAACGGTAATCAACTTTAGAATTCCTAAAAAAGAAATGGTTACGTTGAAAGTTTACAACGTGTTAGGACAAGAAGTTGCAACATTGGTTAACGAAGTGAAAAATGCTGGAAATTATCATATTTCATTTAACGCCGCAAACTTGCCTTCTGGTGTTTACGTATATTCATTGAACGCAGGTGATTTTTCAGCGACAAAGAAGATGATGCTTCTTAAATAAAAATCTCATAGTGAACTCCAACAGGGGACTGAAATACGTCCCCTGTTCTTTTATATATAATTCTAATTATTGAGAGTCTGAATGCGCTACGGATACTTTGACGATATAAACAGAGAATATGTAATTACAACGCCCAAAACGCCTTATCCTTGGATAAATTACTTGGGCAACAGCGAATATTTTGTTTTGATTTCAAATACTATGGGCGGTTACAGTTTTTACCGCGACGCAAAATTACGGCGAATTACAAGATACAGATACAATAATGTTCCTCTCGATTCGAACGGAAAATATTTTTACATAAACGATAACGGCATAGTTTGGAATCCAGGCTGGCAACCGGTTCAAACCGAATTGGACGGTTACGAATGCCGACACGGAATGAATTATACCAAAATAAAATCTTCAAAAAACGGTTTGCAAACGGAAATCCTTTCCTTTGTGCCGCTAAATGAAAACGCGGAAATTCACAAGTTGAAAATTAAAAATATTGGCGGGGAGAAAAAAAGTTTTTCATTGTTTTCGTTTGTCGAGTGGAATTTGTGGAACGCACTCGACGATATGACGAATTTCCAAAGAAATTTCAACACAGGGGAAGTTGAGGTAAAAGATTCGGTAATTTATCATAAAACCGAATACCGCGAAAGAAGAAATCATTTTGCGTTTTATTCAGTTAATGTTCCTATCGACGGATTTGACACGGACAGAGAAAGTTTTGTCGGATTATACAACGGTTTGCACAAACCGGACGCCGTATTTGAAAACAAATCGAGAAATTCGATTGCGCATGGCTGGTCGCCGATTGCTTCGCATAAAATTAATATTGAACTGCAACCCGGCGAAGAAAAAGAATTTGTGTTTTTGCTCGGATACGTCGAAAATCCCGAGAACGAGAAATGGGAAACCGACGGCGTTATCAATAAAAAAAGAGCTCTTGAACTTATCGAAAAATTTGACTCGCCGGCAAAAGTTAATTTGGCGTTCGACGAACTAAAATCGTATTGGGATAATTTGCTTTCCGTTTATACCGTTCGGAGCGGCGACGATAAACTCGACAGAATGGTGAATATTTGGAATCAATACCAATGTATGATTACTTTTAATATGTCGCGCAGCGCTTCGTATTTCGAAAGCGGAATTGGGCGCGGGATGGGATTCCGCGATTCCAATCAAGATATTATAGGATTTGTTCATCAAATTCCCGAAAGAGCGCGACAAAGAATACTCGACCTTGCCGCAACGCAATTGGAAGACGGCGGCGCGTATCATCAATATCAACCGCTTACGAAAAAAGGGAATAACGAAATCGGCGGCAATTTTAACGACGACCCGCTTTGGCTTATTCTTTCCGTTACCTCGTACATAAAAGAAACCGGCGATTTCCCGATACTTGACGAAAATGTTCCGTTCGATAACGACGAATCGAAAGCGAAGCCGTTGTTCGAGCATCTTACGCGCTCGTTTAATTATACTGTGAATAATTTAGGTCCGCACGGTTTGCCTTTAATCGGTAGGGCGGATTGGAACGACTGCTTGAATTTGAATTGCTTTTCTACAAATCCCGACGAATCCTTCCAAACAACCGAAAATAAAACGGACGGACAAGCCGAATCTGTCTTTATTGCGGCTATGTTTATTCTTTACGGCGGGGAATACGTTCGCTTGTGCGAAATTACTGGACGGAAAGAGGAAGCCGAAAGAGCGGCGCAACATGTTAAAAAGATGCGCAAAGCCATGGATAATTACGGTTGGGACGGCGAATGGTTTTTGCGCGCTTACGATTATTTCGGCGAAAAAGTCGGAAGCAAAGAGAACGAAGAAGGCAAAATTTTTATCGAACCGCAAGGTTTTGCCGTTATGGCGGGCGTAGGAATTGAAGACGGACGCGCGCGAAAAGCGCTTGATTCCGTGGATAAATATCTGAATTGCGAATACGGAATTGTTTTGAACAATCCGCCGTTCACGAAGTATTACGTAAATCTCGGGGAAATTTCCACATATCCGCCCGGCTATAAAGAAAACGCGGGCATTTTTTGCCACAACAATCCTTGGGTTATGATCGCCGAAACCAAATTGGGCAACGGCGACAAAGCGTTTGAATATTACAAGAAAATAGCGCCTTCGTATCTTGAAGAAATAAGCGATTTGCACAGAACCGAACCTTACGTTTACGCGCAAATGATTGCCGGAAAAGACGCCGCAAAACCCGGCGAAGCGAAAAATTCGTGGCTAACCGGAACGGCGGCGTGGAACTTTTACGCGATATCCCAATACATTTTGGGAATTCGTCCTGATTACGACGGATTGGTTATCGACCCTTGCATTCCGAAAGATTGGAAAGGTTTTTCGGTTCGAAGAAAATTCAGAAATAAAGAATTTGACATTACGGTTGAAAATCCGGACATAGTTTCGAAAGGCGTAAAAGAAATTTACTTAAACGGCG
>WGAL01000432.1 GCA_015494845.1 Melioribacteraceae bacterium | reverse complement strand
TCCTCGCCGTGATACATCGAAACGATTTTCCGCGCAAGTCGTCTTTTCAAATCGCGCGGATTTACGGACGGATTTTCAAGTTGTTCTTTTATTTTTTGCAATTCATCAAGCGGTTCGTCGGTAACTAATTCGAAATAGTTGTAAATCAATTCGTCCGGTATCGAAAGCGTTTTGCCGTACATTTCTTGAGGCGCTTCGTCGATGCCAATGTAATTATCGTAAGATTTGCTCATCTTTTCCGTGCCGTCGGTTCCGACAAGCAACGGCATTGTCAATATTGCTTGCGGCTCAATTCCGTATTCGCGCTGAATGTCGCGTCCGACAAGCAAGTTGAATTTCTGGTCGGTTCCGCCAAGTTCAACGTCCGATTTTATCGCGACAGAATCCATTGCCTGCGCCAAAGGATAAAGAATTTCGTGCATAGAAATCGGAATGCCGGATTTGAAACGTTTGGTAAAATCGTCGCGTTCAAGCATTCGCGCAACCGTGTATTTTGAAGCAAGTTTGATAACATCTTCGAAAGTCATTTTCCCGAGCCACGAAGAATTGTAAACTATTTCGGTTTTCTCTTTATCCAAAATCTTGTACGCTTGTTTCAAATACGTTTCGGCGTTCGCTTTCGCTTCTTCAAAAGTAAGCGGTGGACGCGTGGCGTTTCTTCCGCTCGGGTCGCCAATCATTGCTGTAAAATCGCCGATAATCAAAATCGCCTTGTGTCCGAGTTCTTGAAACTGCGCAAGTTTCCGCAGCACAACGGAATGTCCCAAGTGCAAGTCCGGGCGCGTCGGATCGCAACCGAGTTTAATATTAAGCGGTTTATTTTCTTTGTAAGATTTTTCGAGTTTGCTTTTCAGTTCTTCTTCCGGAATTACCTCAACGGCTCCGCGTTTAATTACTTTTAGTTGTTCTTCAACGGGAAGGAATTTTGTTTCGCTCAAGATTTATTCTCCTACAATTTTATTCTTCTTGCTTCTTGTCTTTGCATATCGCGCTTGGCGATATCTTCGCGTTTGTCGTATTTCTTTTTGCCTTGCGCAATCGCGATTTCAACTTTCGCTTTTCCGTTTTTAAAATAAAGTCTCAACGGCACAATCGTTTTGCCTTTTTCTTCTACGGCTTTTTGCAATCTTCTGATTTCGCTCTTGTGCAATAAGAGCCGTCTTTTGCGCGTCGGTTCGTGGTTGTTAATATTAGCTTGTTTGTATTCGCCGATAAATGCATTTACGAGCCACGCCTCGCCTTTTTCAATGCGCACGTAGGCTTCAGAAAGATTTGCGTTGCTGTGCCGCAAAGATTTTACTTCCGAACCGAGTAAAGAAATCCCCGCCTCGAACGTATCCAAAATATGATATTCGTGGCGCGCTTTTCTGTTTACGGTAATATTTTTGTTGTTCTTATTTTCAGACATAATAACTTACAAATTTATTTCAGAGCGCGCCAATAAGCAAGAGATAATGTTGAAATAGCTATTTTGGGAAAGCGTAATTTCGACTCAAGTTCAAATTTGGTGACAAAATAAGAAGTTAAAGAAATTTTTTTCAACAAAATATAAAAAGGAAAACGTCTTTGCAAGCCAATCCCGACAAGTTGGGATTGGCGTGGCTCCGCCGCGGCGGACTACCGAATATTCAGCGTGGGATTACAAAGCAACAGATTGCCGCGCCTCACTTCGTTCCGCTCGCAATGACGCAAAATACGATATATTGCTTAGTAACTTCGTCCTCCATAATGATGTTTTTCTAATTTTTCTATCGAACCCCACCATTTCTTTCGTAAACCACTTTCCCGTCGATTATCGTGTAGAGTATTTTTGTTTTAAGTATTTCGTCTTCGGGAACGCTTAAAATATCTTGCGAGAGAACCGTTAAGTCGGCAAGTTTCCCAGGCGTAATCGAACCGAGAATTTTATCTTTGAAAGCGGCGTAAGCGCCGTTGATTGTGTAGGAACGCAACGCTTCTTCGCGCGTCATTGCTTGCTCGGGATAAAACGCCGTTCCGTCCTTTGTTTTTCTCGTAACCGAAGCGTAGAAACAAGCAATCGGGTCGAGTTTTTCCACCGGCGAATCGGTTCCGTTTGCGATAATTGTTCCAAGGTTAATTAAATCGCGCCAGCAGTAGGATTCGGTTCTCGCTCTCTTCTCACCAAGCCGCTCAACAACAAACGGCGCGTCCGAAGTTGCGTGAATTCCTTGCATCGCGGCGATAATTCCCATTTTCGCAAATCTCGGTTTGTCTTGCGGAGTAAGATGTTGCGCGTGTTCAATTCGCCAACGCAAAGAATGACTGTCAATTTCGGGATGTTTCTTAAAAGTTTTTTCGTAAATGTTCAGTACCTCGCGGTTTGCTCTATCGCCGATTGCGTGAACGCAAAGTTGGTAGCCGTTGCGAATTGCGAGTTCCGCCACTTTGGCGATTTCATTCGGCGACGTAACGCACATTCCGCGCCAACCAGGCATATCCGAGTAATCTTCCAACATCCAAGCGCCGCGCGAACCCAAAGCGCCGTCGGCAAATTGTTTTATTCCTCTGACGGTGAGAAAACCGTTTCCGTAATCGAGCAACTTGTAATCCGGAAGATTCTTTTTCATCTTGTCGTAATTGTCGTAAACCATTACGTTAAGGCGCAGTTTAAGCAAAGCGCTATCTGCAAGCGTTTTGAAAAAATCTATTGTTTCAAAATCCGAACCGGCGTCGTAAAACATTGTAATTCCGTATTGCAAAGCGTTGTTCATTGCCGCTTCGGCTTGTTTTTTCATAATGGCGTAACGTTTTTGCGGAGGCAATTTGTCAAACGCTTTCTCGTACGCTTTTTCAATTAGTTGCATTGCGTTTTCGCGGAAAACGCCTACAAGTACGCCTGAACTGTCGCGCACAATATCGCCGCCTTCGGGCGACGGCGTGTTTTCGTTTACTCCGGCTATAGCCATTGCTTCTTTATTTGCGATAAGCGCGTGTCCGCTTGCGTGCACTAACATGACCGGATTAAATTGCGTTGCGCGGCTTAATTGGTCGTTGTAAGGATAGCCGTTAAAATTCTTCATTGGCGGTTCTACCCATTTTTCCTGATGCCAGCCTCGCCCGATTATCCACTCGCCAGGCAACGCTTTATCGGCGGCTTCCGAAACCATCGCGATAATTTCGTCCCAATTTTCCGCTTTGCTTAAATCGAGGTTGAGCAACGCTTTGCCGGTTCCGAGAAAATGCGCGTGACTTTCGATAAATCCAGGAATGACTGTCGCGCCTTTTATGTCAATTACTTTTGTTTTGTCTGTTTTGTAATCGTTAATATCACTTGTCGAACCGACGGCGACAATCGTATCGTTACGAACCGCAACAGCTTCGGCTCGCGGAATATTTTCATCTACGGTTATTACGTTTCCGTTTATTAAAATCAAATCTGCGTGTTTGTTTTCGGAGCATCCCATAAAAAGTCCTGTGATAAACAACAAACTTAGCAATTTATATTTCATAATTAGCTCTATTATTTTTAATTTAAAATTAAGAAAAAGCAAATCTAATAAAAAGGAAGTTCATATGTCGTCAAGAGTGAAATGGGAGCCGAAATACGAATTGGGCATTGAAGAAATTGACAATCAACACAAAAAATGGATTGAGATATTAAATACTTTTATCGAAGCACGTGAAAAAGGTAAAGAACGTGAAGTCTTAAAGAATGTTTTGCAAGAGATTGTTGATTATACAAAATATCATTTCGAAACTGAGGAAAAACATATGGAAGAAAATAAATATGAATATTTGGAAAGCCATAAGAAAAAACATAAAAGTTTAGTTAATCAAGTAGCGGAAATAGTTGAATCGGTGAATATTAACGAGGCAAGAGCAATTGCTTCCCTTGAAGTCTTGTTAAAAAATTGGGTTTTAAAACATATTCTTACGTATGATAAAATATACGGCGAGTATTTAAAATATAAAGGGAACAGTTAAGAAATTTGTTTGATAAAAATTTTTACTTTTCTTATGTATTGATTTTATGACTAACGAAGCGGAAAAAATAACGGCGCCATATCGACTCTCCGAGGATGACGTTTATTCCGAGTTTAAAACATCTAAAAACGGATTAAGCGAATCAGAAGCGCAAAAACGTTTGGCAAAAGGGAAAAACGAAATTATTTCCGCGAAAAAAGATTCTCCGATTTTACTTTTGGTAAAACAATTCATTGACCCTCTGATTATTATTCTTTTGGTTTCGTCTGCGATTTCTTTATCAATCGGACAATTTATCGAAGCGACGGCGATTTTTGTAATCGTGCTTCTCGCCGGAATTTTGGGTTTTTTTCAGGAATACAAAGCGGAAAGAGCGATTGAAGCGCTTCAAGAAATGGCGTCGCCTTATGCTAACGTAATCAGGGAGGGCAAAGAAAAACATATTCATTCGTCGGAAGTTGTAGTTGGCGACGTAATAATTATTTCTGCCGGAAATACTGTTCCCGCCGACGCGCGGCTTATTGAGACGCATAATTTACAAGTAAACGAAGCGGCTTTAACGGGCGAATCTACACCGGTTGAAAAAATTTCCGAGCCGATTAACAAGAACAATTTGGCAGTAAGCGACAGAAAAAATATGATTTTTGCCGGAACGTTCGTAATAGGCGGACGCGGCAAAGCCGTTGTCGTCGCAACCGGAATGAATACGGAATTCGGAAAAATAGCGGCACTTTTGCAAAAAACAACTTCGCGTAAAACGCCTTTGCAACAAAATCTCGAAAAACTCGGGAAACAAATTGGAATTGCCGCGCTTTTGCTCGCTTTCGTAATGGCGCTAATGGGTTATTTTATCGAGCAAAAAACTTTTGTGGAAATGTTTATTTGGGGCGTCGCCGTCGCGGTTGCAATAATTCCCGAAGCGCTTCCCGCCGTTGTTACGATAAGCATTGCGCTCGGTGTTAGGAGAATGGCGCGGCGTAAAGCTTTGATAAGAAAATTGCCTGCCGTGGAAACTCTTGGAGCCGTAGATGTAATTTGTTCCGACAAAACCGGAACATTAACGCAAGACCAAATGACGATACGCGAGATTTTTACGAATGACACCGAATATTACGTAACTGGAGTCGGTTACAAACCTCAAGGGAGTTTCAGAATAAATAACGAATTTGTTAATCCTGCGTACCAAATCAATTTAATGCGATTGCTTGAAATCGGAGTGTTGTGCAACGATACGGTTATTGATTTCAACAAAGGCGAAGAAATAATCGGAGACCCGACCGAAGCGGCGTTTATTGTTGCGGCTCTAAAAGCCGGAATTGATTATTTGAAATTGCGAAAGGAATATCCGAGAGTTTTCGAGATTCCGTTTAGTTCTGAAACCAAAATGATGACGACCGTTCATTTGGTGGAAAACGAAAAATTGGAGGCGTACACCAAAGGCGCGTTTGAAATAATTCTCGATTTGTCCGATAAAATATTAATTAACGGAATTGAAAAGGATTTAACGGAAGAAGAAAAAATAAGAATTAAACAAATTGCTTATCAAAAAAGCGAAAAAGCGTTGCGTCTTTTGGGCGTGGCTTACAGAAGATTAAATTCGTTAAAAGAAGTCGGCGAGGCAAATGAAAATCTCGTTTTTGTCGGTTTTGCAGGGATGCTCGACCCGCCTCGAGAAGAAGTTAAAGGCGCAATAAGAACCGCGTTTAACGCCGGAATTCGTCCGGTTGTTGTTACAGGCGATTATGAGGTTACCGCAGTTGCTGTTGCCCGCGAAGTAGGAATTCTAAAAGAAGGGAACTCGATTACAGGACCGGAACTTGAACAATTGAACGACGAACAACTAAACGAAATAATTGATCACACGGAAGTATTTGCGAGAATTACTCCGCAACATAAACTCAGGATTGTAGATGCGTTTATGAAAAAAAATCATATTGTTGCGATGACCGGCGACGGAATAAATGATGCCCCGGCGTTAAAAAAGGCGGATATTGGAATCGCGATGGGCATTAAAGGCACGGACGTGAGTCGCGAAGCGGCGGATATGATTTTGACCGACGACAATTTTGCTTCGATAGTTGCCGCGGTTGAAGAAGGCAGAAGCATTTTTCAAAACATACGGAAATATCTTGTTTATTTGCTTAGCGGTAATTTAGGCGCGGTTCTTGCGTTGATTTATGCAATGGTTGCCGGTTTTAGTATTCCGTTAACCGCGGTGCAAATATTGTTTATAAATTTTTTAATGGACGGACTTGTGGCGATTGCCTTGGGAGTCGAGCCGCCTGAAAAAGATTTGATGAAGAAAAAACCGAGGAAAGCAAGCGAGGGAATATTAAACAGAAGAATGATAGAATATATTGTCTCAATTGGGGTTTTAATAAGCGTAATAACTTTCGGAATTTATTTCTGGGAAGGAACGTTCGTTTTTTCGCATCGAAAACTAATGACCGTGTTTTTCGTTACTTTGGTTTTTTCGAGATTATTTAACGCTTTAAATTGTCGCTCGTTTGATATGCCGGCGTTATCAATAAAATTTTACAACAATAAGTTCTTGCTTATTTCTTACATCATTTCAATTATCTCAACAATTTTGGTTGTCGAAGTCGGCGTTTTTCAAGAAGCGTTTCATACCGTTTCGTTAAGCGGCGGTGAATGGTTGGCTTGTATAATGGTTGCTGCTTGGGTTTGGATTTTTATAGAGGTGTATAAAATTTTAAGACTAACTTTTAGTGAAAATTTAAGAACAAGCAACGGATAAAAATGGAAGAAGGTTATGTAAAAAAGGTAATTTCGGGAAATACCGGAACAATTGAATTTTATCATCCGAAAAGCAATTCATTGCCAAGCTATTTACTTAATGAATTAAACGCTTCGATAAAAGAATTTTGCGACGACGACGAAGTGAAAGTGATAATTCTAAAAAGCGCAGGGGATAAAGTTTTTTGCGCGGGCGCTTCTTTCGACGAATTGCTTTCGTTAAACGGATTTGAGGAAGCGAAAGAATTCTTTTCGGGATTTGCCAAAGTTATTCTTACAATGAGAAATTGCGATAAATTTATTTTAACCCGCGCGCAAGGCAAAGCCGTAGGCGGCGGCGTGGGATTAATAGCCGCTTCCGATTATGTTTTTGCCGCAACCTCGGCTTCCGTGAAGTTAAGCGAAATATCCATAGGGATTGGACCATTTGTAATTGCGCCCGCGGTGGAAAGAAAAATCGGGAAATCCGCTTTTGCCGGAATGACAATCGACGCCGAATGGAAAAGCGCGAACTGGGCGTATGAAAAAGGTTTGTTTAACAAATTATATGAAAACGCGGAAAAATTGGACGAAGAACTTTTGGCTTTTGCGGAAAAACTTTCCTCATACTCCGAAGAAGCTACGC
>WGAL01000431.1 GCA_015494845.1 Melioribacteraceae bacterium | reverse complement strand
CTTATCGGAAATCTTGGGGGAGACGCCGAAACAAGATTCGTAAACGATAATTTTTCGGTGACCGAATTTAATTTGGCAACCACGCGCAGTTACAAGAAAAACGACGAGTGGGTAAACGAAACAACCTGGCACAAAGTTGTTGCTTACAACTTGTCCGATTTTTACAAAGACGGCTTGAAAAAAGGCAAAAAGTTTTACGTTGAAGGAAGAATACAAAAGAGAGATTACGAAGATAATAACGGCGTAAAACGTTATGTTACTGAAATTATTGCGGAAAGTTTAATTCCGCTTGACCCGAAAGATTCCGGTTACTCGTCAGGTTCCGAAAGCGGTTCCGCGCCGAACGTTGCGCCTGAGGCAATGAGCGACAATAACGACGACGATTTGCCGTTCTGATTTTCTAACAATTCAGGTAAAATAATTTTTGGAGACAGAGAGTTTTAAATTAATCGTACTGGCGTTTTTTCTTTTCTTTTCCGCATTGTTTTCCGGTTCCGAAGTCGCTTTGTTTTCGCTCGACAAACGTACTTTGGAGGAAAACGACGGAAGAAGAAAATTAATAAACAGATATTTGCTGTCGCTTCTTGCAAATCCCCACAGATTGCTTGTAACTATTCTTTTGGGAAATACTTTGGTAAACGTTGCGGCTTCGATTGTCGCCGTAACGCTTGCCATTGATTTGGCTCATAAATACGGTATTTCCCTCGAACTTGCGCTAACCGCGCAAATTGTAATTTTGACGCTTTTAATTATTTTGCTTTCCGAGCTTACGCCAAAAGTTTGGGCTTCCAAACATCCTTATAAATTTTCCAAACTCGTTGCTGTTCCGCTTTATTGGATTGCGGTTTTGGTTTATCCTTTTTCGAAAATCATCACGGAATTTTTCACTTTTGCGATGAGTAACTTTAAGATCGATAAAGGAAAAACTGCGATTAAAACGGAAGAATTGGAGCATCTTGCAAAAATTAGCGCGGAAAAAGGCACAATTGAAGAGGAAGAACAGGAACTTATTCACGGAATAGTCGAATTCGGAAGAGTTACCGTAAAAGAGATTATGACGCCGCGCGTGGATATTAAAGCCGTTCCTGTTGATGCGAAATACGACGACGTAATTAAAATCGTAAACGAATCAGGACGCAGTCGCTTGCCTCTTTACAGCGAGGATTTGGATCACATCGAAGGAATTGTTTATGCCAAGGATTTGCTTCGTTTTATCAAACATCCGCACCCTGACGAAGCGTTGAATATTCGTAAAATTGCGCGTAAGGCGTATTTTGTTCCTGAAAATAAATTGATAAATAAATTACTGCGGGAATTCCAAGAGAAGAACATTCACTTGGGAATTGTGGTTGACGAATACGGCGGAACATCAGGACTTGTTTCGCTTGAGGATATTCTCGAAGAAATTGTAGGCGAAATACGCGACGAATTCGATAAAGACGAATCTGAATTTCAGAAAATCGCCGAAGGTAAATATTTAGCTCTCGGCAAATATTCAATTTCAGATTTGAGCGAAGAACTCGGCGTCGATTTTACTTCAAAAGAAGAAGATTACGAAACGCTCGGCGGATTTATTTTCAATTACGCCGGCGAAATTCCCGAAGAAGGATTTTCCTTTATCGAAAAAGATTACCGGTTTACCGTTAAATCCGTAAAAAACAGACGGATTGAAAAGGTTCTTATTGAAAAGGTTGAAAGCGATTAATCACCGCAAAGGCGCAATCCGCCTAAGGCGGACGCAAAGAAAAACAAAAAAATGTTTACTAATTACAATTGGCAAAGGCGTAAATGAGCATCTTGGAAATTATTAACAAACCGGAAGGAAGAAAAATTGAATTTAAAGAAAATTTACCTTCAAAAACGGATTTGTGTAAAACCGTTGTCTCCTTTGCTAATGACGCCGGCGGCGAAATTATTATTGGAATAAAAAACAAGCCGCGGAAAGTTGTCGGTGTTAACGAAGAAGATTTAGTAAAAATTGAAGAACAAATAAGTAATATTATTCACGACAATTGCTTCCCAACAATTCTGCCAGACATTCTGTTTATTAACCACAAAGGCAAACACATTATTGTCATAAAAATTTACAAAGGAAGCAGTCCGCCTTATTATATAAAACAAAAAGGCAAAGAAAAAGGAACGTATATTCGCGTCGGTTCTACAACTCGACTTGCTAGTAGCGATATTATCAATGAATTGGAAAGACTTAAACAAGGCGTTTCTTTTGATTCATTGCCGGTTCATTCAAAAAAAATTAGTGAATTGGATTTCTCGCTTTTTAAGGAACAATTCGAAGAAATTACTGGCGAAGAACTTACCATAACGGTTCTACAAAAGTTAAATTTAATTGTAAATGAACAAAAGAACCAATTTCCCACGAACGCTCTGGTGCTTTTGTCTAACGATAACATTAAAGAGAAACTTTTCCCTTACGCAAAAATCGAATGCGCAAGATTTAAAGGAAATGTTCCAGGTGATTTTATTGATCAAAAAACAATTGACGTTCCTTTAAGTTTTCAAGCGGAAGAAGCGTATAAATTTGTTTTAAGACACATTTCAAAAGGTTCCACATACGAGAGCGTTTACAGAAAAGACAGATGGGAATATCCTGCGATTGCTATACGCGAGGCAATTAGAAACGCCGTTATACACAGAGATTACTCGTTAAAAGGAAAAGATATCAAGATTGCGATATTTGACGATAAAATTGAAATCACGAGCCCAGGGAAACTTATGCCGACCATTGATTTTAACGAAATGGAGGCAGGACAATCGGATATCAGAAATATAATTCTTGCACCGGTGTTTAAAAAACTTGGAATTATTGAACAATGGGGCAACGGGCTATTGCTTATTTCCGAAGATTTAAAAAAATATCCAGAAATTAAGATGGAGTGGAGCGAGCCAGGTATCGCTTTTAGAATTACGTTTAAAAAGATTAACGTTGAGCAACATAAAACCGAGAACCCTTCGGACGTTTCCGAGGACAAAAAAGGACGAATGAAGGAGAAAACGAGCTATTACGGACGAAAACGGACGAAAAAAACGGACATTTACGGACAAAAACGACCGATTACGACCGATTACGACCGATTACGACCGATTACGGCCGATTACGACCGATTATCAATTGAAGAAAAGAAAATTTTGTTATTTCTTTTGGATAAAGAAAAACTAACGAAAAAAGAAGTAATGAAAATAATTAATGCAAAAAAAACAAAGACAAAAGAATTACTAAAAAGTCTGGTTGAGAAAAACTTAATTGTAAGAAAAGGAAAAGGAAGAAGCACTTATTATACGCTCAAATAAAGAATAAAAACAACTTTACTTGCTAAAAGGTTGCTTAAATATTATTGTTCTTTTAATTGTTCTTACCGGAACGCTTTATTACATTTATGAAAAACATGAAAAGGAAGTTAACGCGTACGTCGAAGAAAGTTTTAACGAATTTTACGAAGAAAACATTAAAGGCGCGTTTAATAAATTCTCGAGCGATTATTCCGATTCGGTTAAGGTTTTTCTTGATAAGGTAAAGAATGAAAAAGTTAGATTAAGCGAAGAAAAACTAAAAGAATTGAAGAAAAAATTAAGCGAATTTACGCGAAAGAAAACAATAGATTCGATTGATTTCAAATCATTGAAAAGAATATTTTCCGAAAATTAATCGGTGTAAAATAAATGGCAGGCAAAGAAAAACAGCGCGAAATAAAGGTCGGAATTACTGTTCTGATTGCGCTCTCGATATTTATTTTTGTGATGATGTGGGCGAAAAATTTTTCCTTCGGTTCGGATACGCAAACTGTGAAAGTGCGGTTCGATAATGTTTCCGGTTTGTATTTGAAAGACAAAGTTACCGTGAACGGTTTGGAAAAAGGTTTTGTGAGCGATATGAAAATCGACGGAAACTCTGTGATTGCCGAGCTAACGCTTTCCCGCGACGTCGATTTGAAAAAAGACGCCGTATTTACCCT
>WGAL01000430.1 GCA_015494845.1 Melioribacteraceae bacterium | reverse complement strand
ATCTGATGGTCATAAACCTTTGTGCGTTCTTCGACGGATGTTTTGAATTTTTTGCGCGCGTTTTCGATTATGCGCTCCAAAATATTGTTATATTCTTCAACGGAATATTTTGCAATTACGGAAGTTAACGCGTTTGAACCGTCTTTGTAGTGAGCCGCAACGCGTTTGAGAAATTCGATGTGTTTGTTAATAAAATCGTCAAAATATTCTTCCATTTTGAGATTTTCGAATTCGCCGAGATTAATAAGAACCTGACGCAAAATCGAAGAATCGTAAGAGAACGCAAAAGCAAGCATATCGTGAATTTCAGCCGAAAGCGGGACAAAAGTTTTTTCGTAAAAAATATTGTAAACAAGGGCGTTTTTCAGAAAGAACTCAATTAAAGGAAGACTTCTTACTTTTAACGCATACCTAAACCGTTCCTTATCATATTCTATGAAATGCTGTAACAAGCTCAACGCCGAATCGTAATCTTGCATTTTTGCGTTCGTTACGGCATTGTAAAAAAGAGCCGAAACGCCGCTGCTCTTAATAAAAATCGCATCCTCAAATTTTTTCTGCGCGTTTTGGAAATCTTCACCGCGATAATGAGCAAAACCTGTGTAGAGTTGAACAAGATATTGAAGCTCGTTTTTATAGTTGTCGGAAAGTTTTGCGGAACTTAAAATTTTGTCCGCATCGTCCAGCAATTGAAGCGCTTTATCCAACGCAAGCACGTTGGAATTAAACATCAGAATATTTGCGTGCAGTATTTTTTTGTAAAAATGGCTTTTGATTTGGTCTTTTTCCAACAAATTTAAAGCCGAAAGCGTGTAGAATTGTTTGTCGCGTGTGTTCTTTTGCGTAATCCAGCGTGTGTAGTATTTTTTTAATTCCTCATAATTGGCAGGACCGCCCCCTGCGCGGTATAATTTGTTGAAAAATTCTTCGGTTTTAGTAATTAAAGGTATGTCGGTAATCCAAAAGTAAGGCGCTGTATCGACAGTTATTATATATTCGTTAATTTCTTTGGGAAGGTCAATGGAATAAAAACGGGTTACAGCTTTAATAAAATCGAGGTAATCGAAGTTAAATTTGACGTAGTTTTTGAAGAAGTCCCGCGCAATTTGTCTGAAACGGGAAAATTGTTCTTCGTAACTCTCGCTCAATCCCTGAGCGGCCATTCCATCCATTGGAGCCATTTACTTCTTCCCTGAAGTTTTAATTTTTACACACTATACACGCTTTCGTAATAAATTATCGGAAAAAATTTTTGAGAATTAAATTAAAACCGAAAAAATTTTTCAGAACCATAACCGAATCCTTTTGTATAAACAGACGGAATTTCCAAGTAATTTCTTGTAAACTTCGTTTATTCAAATAAAAAATCGTAAATTATCGAAAGAATTTAAAGATTTTACTTCATGAAGAAATTTTTGACAATATTATCTTTATTCGCAGTCGTTCAAATTTTCCCGCAACGAATCGGAGAAATCCAACCTCCTGAACCGCCGGTGAAATTCCCAGAAAAAGCAAGCGGTTTCAGTCTTTCTTTTTCGGATAACGGATTCGGATTCGGCGGTTTTTACAGAAACGAGTTCGGAAATAATTTAAGCGGATTTGTCAGTTTGTCCGCATCCGAACTAAAATCCGAAAGGGAAATAGAGCGATACGATTATTGGGGACGACCAATTGTTTTGGGAAAAGTTAACAGAATTTTTTCAATTCCTTTAACGTTCGGATTAAAACATCGACTTTTTGCCGAGAGTTTGGCGGATAATTTACGCCCTTATTTGTTAATTTCCGCCGGGCCGGATTTGGTAATCACAACGGATTACAATCCGGATTGGTTTGCTTCGTTCAACAATCCCAAAACGCATCTCGCAGTTGCCGGAACAATCGGATTCGGCGGGAATTTCGGTTTGAGCAAAAAAAATCTGATTGGTTTAAGTTTTTCGTATCAATATATTTATTTACTCGATAAAAACGGCATTGAAACGTTGCAGGGAATTTACAAACGCGAATTCGGCAATCTTATGCTTGTGTTAAATATCGGCTGGATGTTTGATTAATAAACATAGGGGGTAGTATGAATTCCGACAAAATAGAATTGGTTCTGGATATCGAAACCGCGGCGCACGATTTCGAGAGTTTCAGCGATTCGCAAAAAGAATTTTTAATGCGTTACGCCGAAAAGGAAAAGGACGAAGACGCCAGAGCCGAAAAAATCGAGGAAGTTTACCGTTATTTGAATTCTTATCCGCAAACGGCAAAAGCGATAGTTATCGGATTAATGAATGTTCAGACCGGAAACCGCTACATTCTTTATGAATCTGACGTTCCGGAAGAGAGAAAGAACGACACGAAAAAAATTACTTATCACGGAATGAGCGAAAAAGCGATGCTCGTGCAATTTTGGAATTTCGCTAAAAAAGCCGACCGGCTAATTACTTTTAACGGTCGCCAATTCGACGTCCCGTTTTTGATGTTCCGTTCGGCAATTCACGGCGTCAGGCCGACGCGCAATTTCATCAAAAGCCGTTACGACACGACGACGCACGTCGATTTGCTCGACCAATTCACTTTTTACGGCGCGATGAGAAAATTTAATCTCGATTTTTATTGCCGCGTGTTCGATATCAAATCGCCGAAAGAAGACGGCATAACCGGAATGGAAGTTAAAACATTGTACGAGGCGGGAAAAATTGACGAAATAGCGATTTATTGCGGGGAAGACGTTTTGGCGACGGCAAAATTGTATGAAATCTGGAATAAATTTTTAAATGTGAGATAATCTTTTATGGAAGGAAAAGAACGAACTCCCGATTGGTTCGACAAAAAAAACGAAGATAAATTTGCGGTAAAAATTGTTTCTGCTCAAAGCGCGCCTAAATTCGGCGAAGCGAAAACAATTTCCAAAACAAGACCCGAAATAGCGATTGACGAACTTGCGGAAAAAATTCTTGCAGGCGAGCGAACCGCTCTTGCGCGCGGAATTACCATAATCGAAAGCGATTCGGAAAAATACGCGGAAAACGCGAAAAAATTAATTGAGAAAGTTGCGCCTTTTACCGGAAATTCAATCCGCGTAGGAATAAGCGGCATTCCGGGCGCGGGCAAAAGCACGTTGATAGAATCGCTCGGACTCGAATTAATCAAACGCGGACACAAAGTTGCGGTTCTTGCGGTTGACCCGAGCAGCAGCATAACGAAAGGAAGCATTCTCGGCGACAAAACGAGAATGGAAAAACTTTCCCGCGAAGAAAATTGTTTTATTCGTCCTTCGCCTTCCGGCGGAACGTTGGGCGGCGTTACGCGGAAAAGTCGCGAAACAATTATGCTTTGCGAGGCGGCAGGCTACGACGTAATTTTAATAGAAACCGTCGGCGTGGGACAAAGCGAAATCGCCGTGCGTTCAATGGTGGATTTTTTCCTTTTGCTGATGGTTGCCGGCGCAGGCGACGAATTGCAAGGAATTAAACGCGGAATTATCGAAATAGCCGACGCAGTTGCATTCAACAAAGCCGACGGAGAAAACGAAAAGCGCGCGGAACAAGCGGCGCGCGAATTTGCCGGCGCGCTGAAATTTTTTCCTTCCACGGTAAAAGACTGGACGCCGCGCGTTTTAACCGTTTCGGCTCTAAACGGAAAAGGCGTTAGCGAAATTTGGGAAACAGTTCGCGAATACGAAAAAATCACGAAAAGCAACGGCGAGTTTGAAAGGAGAAGAAAATCGCAAGCGCTCGACTGGGTTTTTACTTCCGTTGAAAACGAATTGAAACGCCGTTTTTATAACAATTCAGAAATCAGAAAACTTTTACCGGAAATAAAAGAGAAGATTGCCGAAGGAAAAATTCAACCGTTTGAAGCGGTTGAAATTTTATTGAACGCATATTATAAAAATCAAAATTAGAACCGGAAAACGCGAATTGTTTTGCGTCCTTTGCGCCTTCTTTGCGTCCGCCGCAGGCGGCTGTGGTTTCAAAAACCGCTATTACGCACACCGAACAATCTCCGCTAATTGATTAACAACCATTAAACTCAAATTCCGTATTTTTGTAAAAATAAAAATTGAAAGGAAAATAAAATGAAAGAAATCGACAAAAAAACCGTAAACGTTTTACGCGCGCTAATTTTGGATATTACGCGCAACGCTAATTCCGGGCACCCGGGCGGCGCAATGTCTTCCGCCGATATGGCTTACATAGTTTACAAATATTTTTTGAAATACAATCCGTCAAATCCGAATTGGATAAACCGCGACAGATTTGTGCTTTCCGCCGGACACGAATCTTCTTTGCTTTATTCGTTAATTTATTTGCAAGGATTTCTTCCGCTCGATGAACTGAAACGTTTCCGCCAATTGGACAGCCTTACGCCCGGACATCCGGAATACGGTTTAACCGACGGCGTTGACGCCACGACTGGACCTCTGGGACAAGGCGTCGGAATGGCGGTCGGAATGGCGACGGCGGAAGAAATTTTGCGCGCAAAATTAGGCAACGACGTAATTAATCACTACACTTTTCTTTTGGCGGGCGACGGCGATTTGCAAGAGCCGATTGCTCTCGGCGCGGCTGAACTTGCCGGTCACTGGGGATTGAGCAAACTGATTATGCTTTACGATAAAAACAACGCGCAAATTTCCGGAAACACTTCGCGCGCGGACAGTACGGACGTCGCCACCGTTTTCAAAGGTTTCGGTTGGAACGTAATCGAGATTGACGGACACAATCACGACGAAATAATTAACGCAATTGAGCAAGCGAAAAGCCAAAACGAAAAACCGACAATCATTATCGGCAGAACCGTAATGGCGAAAGGCGCGGCAACGCGCGAAGGCGACCATTCGACGCACGGCTCGCCGCTTCCGCCCGAAGAAATAAAAGTGACGAAAGAAAAACTCGGATTGCCGGGCGATGAATTCTTTTACGTTCCACAAGATGTAATTGATAATTTCAGAGCGAGACACGAAGAACTTCAAAATGTTGCGAACGAATGGAGCAAGCGCGTTAATGAAAAAATTCACGCGGACGAAAATTTCAAAAAACTTTGGGAAGAAGTTTCGTCGGATTTCCTTTCCGACAATCTCGAAACCCCCGATTTTCAAGCAGGCGAGCAAATCGCGACGCGCTCGGCGTTCGGTAAAACGCTCGAAAAATTTGCCGAACAAATGCAAACTCTCGTCGGCGGAAGCGCGGATTTAGAACCGTCGAACTCGACCGCGGCGTTCGCTAAACTTGTCGGCGATTTCTCAAAAGAAAACCGCGCGGGCAGAAACTTTGCGTTTGGCGTTCGTGAATTCCCGATGGGCGCAATTGTAAACGGAATCGCTTTGCACGGCGGACTGAAACCTTTCGGCGCAACTTTCCTTGTATTTTCCGATTACGAACGCCACGCTTTGCGACTTTCAGCAATGCAACATTTACACGCGCTTCACGTCTTTACGCACGATTCTTTCTACGTCGGCGAAGACGGACCGACGCACCAACCGGTCGAGCATTTAATGTCGCTTCGTTTAATTCCGAATTTGATTGTCTTTCGTCCCGCCGACGCAAAGGAAACAGCGGCGGCGATGAAAACCGTATGCGACATAAACAACAAGCCTTCGGTTCTTGCATTGACGCGCCAAAAATTGCCGGTTCTCGAAAATAATTTTAACGAGGTTCTCGAAGGCGTGAAAAAAGGCGGTTACGCGGTTTGGCAAAAAAACGATGGCGAACCGGATTTGATTTTCATCGCGACCGGCTCGGAAGTTCATCTCGCAATTGAAACGGCAAAAACGCTCGACGAATTCAACTCGCGCGTCGTCAGTCTGGTTTCGACGGAGATTTTCGAAAAACAAAGCGACGAGTATAAAAATTCCGTTATTCCGCCAAACGTGAAAAAACGAATTACGTTGGAAGCCGGCGTTACTCTCGGTTGGGAACGTTACGCAGGCGACGAAGGAATTACGTTCGGCTTAAATCATTACGGAAAATCCGCGCCGTATAAAGATTTGGCGAAGGATTTCGGTTTCACGCCGGAAAACGTTGCGAAAATTATCCGCGAAAAATATTCCGGTAAAAATTAAAACGCGCGCGATGAAAATTATAGTCGCTTCCGAAAACGTAGTGAAAACAAACGCAACGCAAGAAGCGTTCGAGAAATT
>WGAL01000429.1 GCA_015494845.1 Melioribacteraceae bacterium | reverse complement strand
ATACAGTAGCGCGCTTGCGACGGATTTTTTTGCCCGCATCGCGGACATTCAATTTGTCGTTGATTACTCACCTTCCAATTCTTTCATACCTTTGTTTACAACGGCTTTGAAATCCTTGGAAAATTTGAAAACCGGGACGTAATGCGATTCTACAAAAACTTTTTCTCCGGTTCTCGGATTTCTTGCAGTGCGAGCGTTTTTCTTTTTAACCTTGTAACTTCCAAAACCGCGAATTTCAATTCCGTAACCGTTTCGCAACGAATCAATTACCGTAGTTAAAAAACCTTCTATTATTGCTTCGGTTTCAAGTTTTGTTAAACCGGTTCCTGAAGCTACTTTTTCAACTATGTCGGCTTTGGTCATTTTTTTATTCATTTTCGCTCGCAAAAAAATTTGAATACAGACGTAAAAGATATTAAATTTTTCTACTTATTTCAAATAGTAAGATAACGGACAATTAGCCGTTTTTCCCATATTAAAATCGTTTGTGTTATTTATGCTTTATCAAGCGTATTGACTAATACACATTAAAATCAAACAAAATTCCGAAGTAAAAACGCCACTCTTTACCGACAGAATACGGACGATTAAAGTAATAAGTTTCGCGTTGGAATTTGTCGAACGAGTAAGCCCAATTCATAAAAACGGAAGTAGGGAAAATGTAAAACGAGATTAATTTTATGCGGATTTCCGCGCCAACGTCTTTTTTGAAATCGTTAAATTGCGGCATTCCTTCGTTCCAAGCGTTTCCGTAATCGCCGTAAATTGAAAAGTAAATTTTATCGAGATACCACGGACCCCAGCGCGCATCGATATTTTTGAAAAGCGGGAAGCGGTAAGTTGCGTTTATCCAAGCAATTTCATTTCCGCTGAGAGAATAAAACGGATAACCTTTCATTCCCACAAGTCCGCCAAGGTAAAAATCGAAAAAGTCCGGAACTCGCGGACCAAATATTGTTCCGTAACGCAAACGGAAAGAAATTGAATGCGATTTGAATAACGGAAAACTTTCCCACCAATTCAGTTCGAGACGCGGGAAATAATATTTTCCGTAAACCGGTTTCAGCATTCCGTCTTCTACGGTGTAGTCGCCTTTGTCGTTATAATTGTTTAATTCGTAATTAAATTTCAATTCCACACGCCGCTCAATTGGATTAATATCCGAATTGCGGTTCATGCTTCTCGATTCGTAAGTGTATTTCAGTTGGAAGTTGCTTGATTTCAAATAATCGTCTTTAAATGTCGGGTAAAGAACCGATGTGCCCGGGAAAATAAAACTTCCGATTTCCGCGGTGTAACTGCTGTAAATGTAACGCAATTCCAAATCGCTGTGTTTTTTGAAAATGCGGTGTTTCAACGCCAAATCGAATTCGAATAAGTCGTAAGTAACGTCCGTATTTACGTAATAATCCGCTTCCGGCACGTGTGTGGAATCGACATTAAACCCGATATCAACATTCGCTTTGCGCGTCGTGTTGTAAATCTCGAATGTAAAAACCGGTTTTAAGCCGAGCGAATACAATCCCGGAATTTTATTGCGGTAGTTGAAAATCAAAAACAAATCGCGTTCCATTCGCGCGTTAATTCCGGCACCGGCAAAAATATCGTAGCGGTTCAGATAATCGCTGGAAGTAAGGTAAGTTCCCACTTTTACTTTTTGATACGGATAACTTGTGGTGTTGTAATCGTCATAACGGATAAAAGGCAAAAACGTAAGCGAGGTAAATTCGCCTTTGTACTTTTCCGGTTTGTAATTCGGCAATTTGAAATCGTTGTAATTTCTGAATTTAGCAACCGTTGCGCTGTCTAAATCGCCAAAACTTTTTCCCTTCGGCAAATCGAGATATGGCGATTTTTTGATGTAATGTTGGTTCGGTAAAATTTCTTTTCTTTCCTTAAACGGCAAATAGAAAATTTTGTATCCAGTAGAAGTGTAGCCAGAATAAGCGATGTTTCCGTGTTCGTCAATATCCGGATAAAACGCTCCGCCAATTACGTTTGTGATTTGCTTTTTCTTTCCAGTTTTGAAATCGTATTCATAAATATTGAAAATTCCCGTTTCATCCGAAGCGAAGTAAAATTTACCGTCTTTGCCGAAAACCGGATTTCTCTCGTCTGCGTTCGTCTTAATTAAATAACGGAAATTCGCACCGTTCGTGTCGATGATAGCAATGTCGCGGTTATCGCGTTTCACAAAACCGAAAACAATTTTAGAACCGTCCGGCGTAAATCTCGGATTGTAAACTTGCTCGCCGAGAGAATAAAAAGTGATTTGTCTGAAACCGCTACCGTCGATATTCACGGTTCCTAAATTAGTTGTTCCGTCTTTTTGAAAAAGGAAAACAATCTTTTTCCCGTCCGGCGAAAGGTTAGGATTGTTCGCGCGCAATTCGTGAGTTAAGCGCGTTTCCTCTTCGGTTTCCATATCGTAAACGAACAGGTCGTGAATGTTTTTCCACTTGGGATTATCGTCGGAAAGTTTTGCGTAAAGAATTTTGTGCGTCCCCGGAATAAGATTTATCGACGAAGTAATGTCGCCGAGAATTTCTTTCTCTTTCTTTGTTTCGAAATCGTAAAGGAAAATTGAAGTTTGGCTTAAATAATCATGTCCTTTGTTTGACAAATAAAGAAGTTTTTTCCCGCTATCAATAAAAGTGGGATAAAAATTACCGAACCCGTCCTTTACAAGCGTATCGCCTTCCACAACATTTTTAAGAACAGGCGCAATGCGTTTTTCGTAATCTCTTCGAAGCGATTCTTTCCATTCGTCGTAAAGTTTTTCGCCGTCGATTCCCAAAACATCTTCGATTGCGGCGTCCATTGTGTAATGAGTTTGCTTTTTCAAACTGGCGAAAATTTTCTGCAATTTGTCTTCGCCGTAAGTTTTGGCAATGTAGCGGACAAGATTAAATCCCGAATTGTAAACCGATTCGTTTCCGAGACTTGTTTTCGCGAACACGCCCATTTGATTCCATGTAAGCATATTGTCGCTTAAAACGTAACTACGCAAAATCATATCGCGGTGCGAATCCCAAGATTCGTAACGGAATTCGGGACGTTGATATTGCGCTGTTCCTTCCGCGAACCAAGATGGAACATTAATTCCGGCGTAAGGATAAGAAATAATCGTGTTCGGGTAGCCGTAAAGAATATCGGGGCGACGCTCATCTTGGTAGTGTAAGTATTGCAAATACATTGCCGGAACGCGCCGCGTAAATTTCATTGCAGTTTGTAGATTGACAAGATGTACAAATTCGTGAGTAATTACATTTCGCAGCCAATTGTGAGTTCCGCGCAAATCGAAATCAAGCGCCGACGCCCAAATTTCGATTTTGTTGTCGAAAAAATAAGTCGCGCCGTTTGCGTAATCGTCAATATCTTTAATTACGAAATGAACTGTCCCAGGCTCAAAACCGTAAAGTCGCGTGATTGGTCCCCAGACTTCTTCGGCGATTTTCAGAGTAATTTGCGCCGTCCGTTCCGCACCTTCGTGGTAGTGAACTTCAACGTGTTTGCCTTTGATTGTGTACCAATCGTAATCGGGATTAAATTCGTTGAACTGCGAAAATCCAACAATATTAAAAACAATAAAAACAAAAATCGAAATGTATTTTTTCATCTAAAATTCCGTAGTTGAATTAATTAATATTCCATTAATTAACCTACCCCGTCAATCTCATTCCTCGAAAAGAAGACAAAGTTAAAAACACGCGTCATTGCGAGTCCCGATTTATCGGGACGTGGCAATCTGTTGAATTTTCAACGTGGGTTTTCTGAACCGACAGATTGCCGCGCTCACCCGACAAGTCGGGCTCGCTCGCAATGACGACGGAAGAGACGGGGTGTTGTAAAAGAACCAATTAAATTTATTA
>WGAL01000428.1 GCA_015494845.1 Melioribacteraceae bacterium | reverse complement strand
TCATAATGGCGGGACTTTTGAAGAAAGCCGTAATTGCGGATTTTATCAGCATTAATTTTATCGACCGCGTTTTCGAGTGGCCTACGCGCTTTACCGGCGTGGAAAACCTGATGGCAATCTACGGTTACGTTCTACAAATTTACTGCGATTTTTCCGGCTACTCGGATATGGCAATCGGACTCGCTTTGCTAATGGGTTTTCGACTTCCTGTTAACTTTAACGCGCCGTACAAGGCAAAAACCGTTACCGAATTTTGGCGCAGATGGCATATTTCGCTTTCGAGTTGGTTGCGCGATTATCTTTACATTCCGCTCGGCGGAAACAGAAAAGGGAAAGTCAGAACCTACTACAATTTAATGATGACGATGTTGCTTGGCGGTTTGTGGCACGGCGCTTCGTGGCGGTTTGTTTTTTGGGGCGCAATTCACGGCACTGCGCTTGCGATTGAAAGATTGCTGAATTATCCGAAATGGTTAAAAGAACGTGGAACGCTGTTAAAAATCTTAGGCGTAATAATTACATTTCACGTTTGGGCTTTTTCGATGATTTTCTTCCGCGCGCAATCTTATAAAATCGCGTTTGATATGATTCACCAAATCACGCATTACTTTCACGCCGAGGTTTTCCCGCAGTTTGTTTCCGCTTATCCGGTTGTAGTCGCGTTGTTCGTTATCGGAATGTTGACGCACTTCTTGCCGGAAAAATGGGAAGAGTGGATGAAAGTAACAATCGGGAAATCGCCGCTTTTCTTGCAAGCGTTGTATTTGGTTGTAATTATTTGGATTGTCGTTCAATTTAAGTCGTCCGACATTCAACCGTTTATCTACTTCCAATTCTAATGCTCGGCAAAGATAAACAGAAGTATCTTGCATCGCTTCAAATTAAGAAAAAACGCAAAAGCGAGCAAAAATTTATTGCCGAAGGAACGCGCTCGGTTCTCGAAGGCATTAAAAGCGATTACCGTTGCGAAGAAATTTTTGTCGCCGGTTCGAACGAAGAAATTGATAAAATTCTTAAAATAGCGCGCAAAAAAAAGATTAAAATTACTGAAGTAAAACCCGCGCAATTAAAAAAGATTACAAACACAATTCATCCCCAAAACATTGCCGCGCTTTTCCGCATTGAAGAAACAAATTTTCGCTACGACGATTTCCTTTTGGTTTTGGACAGAATTTCCGACCCTGGCAATCTCGGCGCAATTATTCGCACGGCTGATTGGTTTGGAATAAAAAATATTCTAATCGGTTGCGACAGCGTCGATATTTTCAATCCGAAAGTTTTGCGCTCGACAATGGGAAGCATTTTTCATGTCAATTACAAATGCGTGAAAAATCTTGCGAATGAATTAAAAGAAATGAAAAAGCGAAACTACCGGATTTTATTGGCTGATTTATCGGGGAAACCGCCGGAAGAATTAGACAAAACCGACGAGGGGAAAATCGCTTTGATTTTAAGTAACGAAGCGCACGGCGTTTCCGACGAAGTAAAATCCGTTGCCGGCGAAAATGTCGCAATTCCAAAATTCGGCGATGCGGAATCGCTTAACGTAAGCGTTGCCGGCGGAATTTTGATTTACGAGTTAATCAAGAAAATAAGATAAAAACGTCGTTATGGGAAACAATTTGTTGGTTTAGTAAGCAAAAATTACCTCCAACGTCCGCCGCAGCGGGCGTGGATATTTTACCGTAGCGGGAAATTCAAACTTACGCTTCCTAACAATCTTTCAGTTTTGCTAAAATTTCTTCCGTTACTTTCTCAACCGCTTGGTCGCCGTTTACGTTGATGATTTTTAGCGTCGGATTTTTTTCGTAATATTCCAAAATCGGTTCGGTGGACTCTTTATAAACGTTTAAACGTCTTCTTACGACTTCAGGGGCGTCGTCTTTTCGTTTAATTAATGAATTTTTTGCGCCGCAAACCGGACAAGTGTTTTCTTCCTTAATATCCGACTCGTTTACAATCGCGTTGCAGTTAATACATAAAAGCCGCGAAGTTAATCGCTTGAAAATTACGTCGAAATCAACTTGAATATTGAGTAAGCACGAATTGTTGAGATTTAATTCTTTTCTGATTTTTTCGAAATACTCAACTTGCTTAACCGTACGCGGATAACCGTCGAGAATAAATCCGTTTTTCACCTTGTCGCTTTCAAGCATCTCGCGGACAAGTTGCGCCATTAAATCGTCCGAAACAAGTTCGCCTGCCGCCATAATTGCTTCAACCTTTTTTCCTAATTCGGTTTTTGCGGCAACTGCGGAACGTAAAATATCGCCTGTGGAAATGTGAGGAATGTTAAGCACTTCCGATATTCTTTTGGCTTGCGTTCCTTTACCGGCGCCTGGCGCTCCGAAAATTACAATTTCCATTTTTTCCCCGTCTCGTTTTTATGAATAAAAATTTACTTTTGTTCTTTTTTTCTCAAAAAATTGTTTAAGCAAATTTTGCGATTCTTTTTCGTACAATCCGAAAAACGTTTTTATTTTATGATTGTATTTATCGTCTTCGGCAATATTATAAAGCGAACCGCACGCGCCGAATTTCGGTTCCATCGCACCGATATATAAACTATTTATTCGCGCAAGTTTCAAAGCGCCTACGCACATTAAACACGGTTCCACGGTAACGTAAATATCACAACCTGTAAGGAATTTTCTTTTTAAGGAATTCATTGCGGAAGTAATCGCAATCATTTCGGCGTGAGCGGTTGCATCGTTCAGCGTTTCGGTTTGATTGTGTCCGCGTCCTACTATTTTATTTTCGCATACAACGACG
>WGAL01000427.1 GCA_015494845.1 Melioribacteraceae bacterium | reverse complement strand
CTATTCTTTATAAATTTGATGAGAATTTTTTCGTAAGATTTAACGGCGGTTTCGGATATAAATTGCCAACGCCTTTTACCGACGAGGCAGAAAGAACGAGATATCAGTTCGTAATATTTCCAACAAATTTGAGCGCTGAAAAATCAAAAGGGGCGAACATCGATTTTAATTATAAAACGCCGTTATTCGATGATTTATTTTTAAATTTCAATCAATCATTTTTTATTACGCAAATCGATAATCCAATTATTGTGAACCGTGAAAAATTACACAATCAAATAGTGAAATTCGAAAACGCAAGCGGTAAACTTTTAAGCAAGGGCTTAAATACAAATATTCGCTTATCGTTGGATGAACTGATTTTGTATGTTAATTATGTTTATTTGGATGCGAGAAAATCTTATGATAATAATAAACAATTGGAATTTACTCCGAATCATAGATTGACGACAACGCTTGCATACGAAGATGAAGAAGAAGGTTGGAAAGCCGGGGTAGAGGCGTTTTTCTACGGACGACAATTTACCGAAGAAGGGGAAAAGACACCGAATTATTGGTTACTTGGCGCTTCCGTTCAAAAACGATTCGGACATTTCACTTTGGCGCTGAATGTGGAAAATATTTTAGATGTTAGACAAACCCGTTTTGAAAATATTGTAAGCGGAAATCCAAATAATCCCGTTTTTAATGAAATCTACGCGCCGTTGGAAGGAACAGTTGGGAACATCGTTTTGAAATTTGATTTGTTTTGATTTACTAATATCAAATTATTCGAAGCAAGCGTACGAACGGCGAATGTTTAGAAATAGAGAAAAGTGTTTGTTCGTTATAAACAGAGTGACGAGTAACGCGTGACGAGTGACAAGCAAAAACGGTAGGTCATTGCGAGGGTGAAGCGACGCGGCAATCTATCGATTTTGTAAGCTAACGCTGAATATTTGATAGATTGCCACGGTCCGCCGCGGCGGATTGCTTGCGCAATTTCCTCGCAATGACATGTGTTTTTCCATCTAAACTCTCTGCGCTCTGTAAATATTGATTACCGCGCCGATGAAAAATACAATGTTTGCAAACCACGCCGTTAGAACCGGATCTAATGCGCCGTTTTTCCCAAACGCTTGACTTATTTGCATAAAGACGAGATAAACAAATGTTATCAATAAATTTATTCCGATTTGCAACGCAACACCGGTTCTGCGCTTATTAATTGAAATCGGCAAACCGAAAAGAAGCGTAATTAAACTCGCCCAAGCAAACGCAATTCTCGAATGATATTCAATTTCCAAACGCGTCGGGTCGTTGCCGGATTGTTTAATATCAGCAATCGCTTTTTTAAGTTCGCTCAAAGTGAGTTCTTGCGGCTTTCTTTGTTTTTCGCGGACTTCCTCCGGTCGGAATTTCAGCGAACTAATTTCCAATTTGGCAAAGCGTTGCAAACTGTCGCTTATATTTGTGAAAACTCTCTTAAGAACGTTTTGCAAAATCCACGCGTTTTTTGTCGTGTCGAATTTCATTCTGTCCGCGTCGATTCTCATTGCTAATTGCGTAATGTCTTTCGGAGAAAATTCCTGAATACTAATCCGGTTCGCAATTTGAGTTCGCGGTTCGTAATATCTGATTTTAACAATCCGGTTCGGTGTATCCTGAAAGAAAATATTTCTGTTCGCACGCTTAATTCCGATTTTAAGATAATTTTGCTCGATGTAAATACGCGTTTTATTAGCGTCGGGCACAACGTAGCCGCCGAAGTAAACGGCAAAAAGACTTATCAAAAGCGTCGTGATAACAAACGGTTGAGCGAAGCGCAAAAAACTTATTCCGCTTGATTTCATTGCGGTTATTTCGTTTGTGTCTGATAACTTGCCGACCGTAAGCAGAGCGGAAAGCAGAACCGAAACCGGCAACATTAAGCGGATAATTTCGGGAATTAGCGAAAAATAGTATTGGAAAACTATTCCGTAAGTTACGCCGTTGTCGATGAAATCGTCGAGCTTTTCCATTAAATCGATTATGATAAAAATAAAAATGAACGCGGCTAGCGCAAACAGAAGCGTTAGTAAAAATTGCTTGATTAAATATTTATCGAGAATTTTCATTTGCGCCATTTGAGTTTATTTGCCAATTTCGTCAGAAACGCAAATTCAAGCGAAATTCTTTCGGTCGCGCTTTTGTAGGTTAGGAAAACGCCAAGAACAAGCAGAACGAAATTCGCCGCCCACATTCCGATTAACGGCGAAAGCATTCCGCGGTCGGCGAGTTTTTCGCCTGCAATCAAGAAAGCCCAATAAACAAGGAAGAAAAACAAACTTACGCCGCTTGCAACGCCGAAACCGCCTTTGCGCAACATCGTTCCGAGCGGCGCGCCGATTAAAATAAAAACAATGCAAGCAAACGGAAGCGAATATTTTTTGTGGATTTCAACTTCGTAACGGTTTATTCTTTTTTTGCTGTTTCGTATTCTCATAAGTTGCGAACGGATTGAACTGCGCGCGATTGTAATTCGGCTTCTTACAGCGTTGAGAACTTGAAGAAAATCTTTTTGTTTTTTCTTTTTTGTAGGAATAATAT
>WGAL01000426.1 GCA_015494845.1 Melioribacteraceae bacterium | reverse complement strand
ATTATTTACCGCTTGTTCAACCGCGCAAAATAAAAACGACGGAGATATTTATATCAGACTAAATCAAGTTGGATTTCTAAATAATGATTACAAATCGGCGATTATTTTAAGTAATACCGATTTGTCAGGGCAAAAGTTTGTTGTTACTGATTTCACGAATAACAACGTTGTCTTTACAGGAAAAATTCCAAAAAGCAATGGACAATATGCGGATTTCAGTAACTCTTATGTGATTAATTTTACCGCAGTTACTCAAACCGGAAAATATATCGTAAAGATAGGAAAACATTCTTCCGTTGAATTTCAAATTTCTCCGCAAGTTTATTCGGATTTTGCGCCGTATTTATTGAAATTTTTCAAAGTACAAAGATGCGGTTACACAAATCCGATCATGCATAAAGTTTGCCATATTGCCGATGTAACCGAAATAATTGAAAACGGCAAACTAAGAAATGAGAAATTCGACGTTACCGGCGGGTGGCACGATGCAGGCGATTATACGAAGTTCTTAAACACAATAGCATTTTCTACTTATATGTTATTGTTTGCTTATGAATTTGCTCCTGAAAAATTTTCGTTCGATTTAAATAAAAATTCAATCCCTGATATTTTGGAGGAAGCCAAAATCGGATTGGATTGGCTATTGCGGGCAAATTATAACGATAAAAAATTTATTACACAGGTGCAAAACGAAAAAGACCAATCTGTGGGTTGGCGAATGCCGGAAAAAGATCCGCTTCAATTTGAGCGTCCAGGCTTTTTGGGGATTGGAAAAAATCTAATTGGAATATACGTTTCAGCTCTGGCTCTCGGTTCAAGAATTTGGCAGGACGTAATTAAATATCCTGAATTTGCCAATAAACTTTCTGATACGGCATTAAAATTTTATTCGCTAAGAGATGAAGTTCAAGATGTGGATTCAACCGGCACAGGTTTTTATTTGGATAAACATTACGAAGGTAAATTGGCTCTTGCGGCAATTGAACTTTTCAATCTTAAAAATGATGAGAAATTTTTGGATGATGCGATTTATTATGCAAAACAAGCCGGCCCAGAAGCATGGTGGGGATGGGGAAATGTTGCCGCGCTGGCAGATTATAAAATCGCTAAAATAAAACCGCAGTTTGTCGATTTCCTTAAAAAGTCATTAGCTCAATTTGCCAAACATTCCGATAAACAAACTTTCGGTGAATGCGTTGATTTGTATTGGGGAAGTAATTTAAATTTACTTGGTGCGCCTTTAATTAATACGTTATACAAAAAATTAACCCATGATAACTCGTTTGATAAAATTGCTGTAATTAATCGAGATTTTATTTTAGGCAGAAATCCTTGGGGAATAAGTTTTATTTATAATAAAGGAAAGAATTACGTTAGAAATTTTCATCATCAGATTGCGTATTTTAACGGAGGAAAATTGCCAGGCGGATTATCCGGCGGAGCTGTAATGAAGAGTGTTTACGGAGATATTAATATTAAATATTCTACAAAAGATAAATATGAAAGATTTCAAACCAAAACGTGTTTTTTCCGTGACGATAAAAACGATTATGTTTGTAATGAACCGACAATTTCGGCAAATGCAACGGCAATTTTTGTTTTTGGCATTTTGAAATAATACTGTCTCATTTTAACACAGAATAATTAATCGGACATTCTATTTATAAAAAAACTCGTTTTTTGTCGGGAAATAGAATTATTTTTGGTATGGTAGTTGCAACAAATATGTTCAAAATTTATAAAGGAAATCGAAAATTATGAGCTTGCCAATTAAATTGCGAAAATCAGGCTTCAACTTTATTGATAAGAAGTGGGGCGGAATTTACGAAGGCGGAAGTTACATTGTAATAGGCGCGCATAAATCTGGTAGAACTTTGCTTGCGTTGCAGTTTGCAATTGCGGCGGCGGAAGAAGGCGAAATTACGCTCTTTTTCACAAATATGCGCCCGAAGGACTTAATGATTCAAGCCGCCTCATTGAATTTCGATTTGCAAAAATATATGGATAAAAATTTGATAATTGTCGTTCGCGTAGCCACTCCTGAAGAAATTTACAGCGCGAGCGTTAGCGACGATTTGCTTGTTGAATATTTGAACGACATTGTTACGGTAAGCAAACAATACAATCCGCAAAGAATCATTTTTGACGAATTGACTCCATATATCAGTTTTAGAAATCTTTCGGTTCTCAAAAAAGCTTTTTTACATGTTTTGGAGGAAATTGAAGACCGTGATATTTCAAGTTTTTATGTTATTGCGGAACCGGCAACTAAAAGGGCGAACGAAATTGTAGATACTGTCGTAAGTCTCGTTACCGGAGTTATTTATCTTAAAAAGGAACAACGGAAGATTGAGAAAAAATATTATGGCGGAACGGTAATTATAACTCCGAATGTCGGACACACCGAGGGACAATTTGCTGAGGAATATCGAATTGTGCCTGGAAAAGGCGTTATGGTTGTTACGGATGACGAAATCCCGGAGCCGAAAGTAGAACCTGAACCTCAAACCAAACCGATTTATGACACTCCGACAGAAGAGTTTTATTCGGAGGATTTGCATCATGACGAAGGGATTTCCCATTCCATAAATAAAATTGAAACGCAGGAAACAAAGAAGCCAAAAGTAGTTAATATAAATGCGCCGAATGTTTATAATTTTAATGATTTTTCGTTAATTATTAATAACCAAATAGTTTTATTCAGAAGCACAGGCGAAAAATTTAATATCATATCATTTGCCGTCTCAATTCCGATGTTGGAAAGAAAAGGGCTTACTTTGGACGATATCAAGGCAATAATTATCTCGGCAACCGAAAGACGCGAGAAAATTTGTTATATTGGCGATTTAACGCTTGTCTTGGTTCCGCATAGTACAGACGAAAGAATTATTGAAATAGTGAAGGTAATTTATCAAAATTTACTTGAAACCGGCTTGACAAAAGATGAAATTAAAGATTTGATAAGATTGTTTAACTATGAAGTTGATGAAAATCTTGACAGAGCCGAAACGATTTTAGATTACTTAACATCTCCGACAACGACCGAAAACTTATATGTC
>WGAL01000425.1 GCA_015494845.1 Melioribacteraceae bacterium | reverse complement strand
GGATACCAATACGCCACGAACATTTCGCCGTCTTTGTAATTTCCCATTCTCAATTTCGTGTCAGTTGGAACAATCAACTCCCATTCAACCTCAATAGTTGCAACGCTTTCCGGTTGAATTTTATCTTTAATAAAAACAGTCATATTAGTAGAACCACGACGCACGTTTCTGCTTGTATCGGGAATTTCGACGCCGTTAATTTTTAATAATTTGATTTTTACCGGTGGCAACGGTTTTAAGTTTCCCCAATAATAATCGCGTTTTGCGGCGCATTTGAAAATATCGTTGTACAAACGGAACACAATTCTATCGAGCGAATCCGGCGAATTGTTGTGATAGCGGATAATTTCTTTTCCTGTTAGAACCGCAGTCTCCGGATTTACTTCCGCTTCGATTTTGTAATCTGCGCTATTCATCCAATAATTTTCACCGGGAATTCCCTCGAGCGTGCGCGTTCCTTTTTTTATCGCCGCTTGAAATTCGCGCGGAATGTAAATTTTGCTTTGAGCGAAAATCAAATTCGCAAAAAGAAAAATCAAAAGGAAAAATTTTGTTTTCATCTTAACCTCAAACGGTAAAATTATTTTTCATTTCCAAACATAAGTTCGTAATCGCGCTTTGCCGCCTTTTCAACCCACTTTTCGGGAACGATTTTCCAATTACCGAAAAACGGCGGCGTAATTGTTTGTTGTTTTTCAATCCACTTCATCATTAAAAATCTGAAATCGCGTTTGGACGATTTAATCAATCTTTTGCTTAATTCGTTTTTCGGAATTCCCACGCCTTTCGTCAAATGTCCGCCGCCTCCGTTGCCGCGATACGAATTAAGCGCCACAGTGTAAAATGCGGTTGTGTCAAAGGGCGTTCCGTCCGATAAAGAAAAGATTTCCACTCTTTCGCCCGCCGGTTTTGTAACATCGATTTGGTAATTAATTCCCGCGGCTGTCTCAAAATTGTAAAATCTTCCTTTCAGAACCGGCGAATGGTAACGCTCCGAATATTTGATTTTTCCGTTTTTGTCGTACTCAAAATTAAGCAAGCGGTCGTCTTCAGATTTCATTTGATTAAACCACATCGCGGCGGCATATTCAAGCGCTTTTTTAATTTCAGAACCTTTAAGTCTCATTGTGTAAAGATAATTTTCGTAGTGGTAAAGTTTGAACATATCGCCGACGATGATTTCGCCGCTATCAATTTTTGCGTGCATTGAAAGCGGCGCAGCGAAAGAAATTTGCGCGCCGGTAAGTTTCAATTGAACAAAGTGAACCAAATCGACAAATTCCGATTCGCCAAACAACGCATTTCTCGAATCAACGCTTTTTGTGAACGTTCCGAGCGGTTGTTCCACATAGTTTTTCACCGAATCGAATTGCGGCTTGAACGTTTGCATAAAAACGCTGTCCGGTTTGTAATTTTTCGAATCAACAAGTTCCGTATTAAGCGAATCCAAATTGTGGCGGGACAAATTGTAATAAAAATCCGCAACTCCGAAAACGCGCGCGGAACTTGTTCCGCCAAGGATTGCGACAGAATCTTTTGTTGTTTCATTAGCAACTTTGTAATTCCAACCGTGGTGGTCGTGCCCGACAAAAACCAAATCGAAACCCGGAACTTCCTCCGCCACTGCTTGCGATGCGTTTTCGTTCATATAAACTTCGCTCGAACCGCCGTAATTCAAATCGACGCCCGCATGGAACAATCCGATTAAAATATCCGGCTTTTCTTTTTCTTCGATAATCTTTACCCACTTTTTCGCGGCGTTTACCATATCGTCAAAAAACATTCCGCTCCATAAAATTTTCGGCAGCCAATTCGGAATTCCCGGCGTAATCAATCCGAGAACCGCAATTTTTACGCCCTTGACGTTAAACGTTTGATACGGCTGAAAATACGGTTCGCCGTTATCTTCGCGCACAGCGTTCGCCGCAAGCCAAGGAAAGTGGATTTCTTTTCTGAATCTGTCGTAAACGTCGTGCCCTGGTTCAATATCGTGGTTCCCGACTGTTCCGACATCGTATTTCATAAAATTCATTACCTTGGCGTAAAGGTGCGGTTTTTGCGGAACTTCAAAATTGTAATAGTAAACAACCGGCGTTCCTTGCAAAATATCGCCGTTGCTGAAAAGCAAAACGCTTTGAGAAGCGTCTTTCCGTTGCTCTTTTACATAAGCGTAAATTTGCGCAAGCGAATGTTTCAACGGTTTCAGATTTGTGAAATCATACGGGAAAATTGCGCCGTGCGTGTCGGTCGTTTCAATTATTTTTATGTGAACTTGTTGCGCGAAAAGCGGAAAAGCGACAAACAAAACGGATAGAACAAAACGCCTGAAAAATCTCAAATTCATTCAATTACCTATTGCATATTGTGCGGATTCAAATTTCTCATACTTTCCAAAGCGGTTTTTGACGCTTTCGCTTCATTGGAATTCGGCGCTTTCTTAATAATATCGTTCCAAATTCTCGACGCCGTAGTAGTGTCGCCTTTCATCAGTTTTACCACGCCGAGATTATACGCCGAAGTTAAATCTTGCGGATTTAATTTGGTTAATCGCGTTAGCAATTCGTCGCTTTTTTCAATGTCTCCCATTTGATAATAAACGAAAGTCGCCTCGCTTAAAACTCTTGTTGAATTCGGATAACGTTTTACTAAATCGTCGTAAATTGCTTTTGCTTTTACGGTTCCGTGACCGGCAACAAGATATTCTGCGTAGCGCAATGCCACGTTAGTATCAGCGGGATTTTTCTCATACGCGGTTTTCAACGAATCGAGCGTCCGATAATATTCCGGCTTTACATTGTCTTTGTTAGGAGCGTTGTCTTGCCCAAGTCCTTTGTGGATTGCATCATTCGGCATTTGCGCTCCTTGATGTATTGCGTCGTTCGGCATTTTCCCAGTTGCCACTTCGTTATCGCTTCCACCAAAATCGGTAAAAATCAAAACCGCAATTGCGGCAACAAATATTGCAATGTAAATGTAAACTGTTTTAACCTTCATAATTATTCCTTTCGGTTTTATTTATAGATTTTTTCAATTTCGAACACAGGTTTAATGTCCACCGGCAAATCCTTAAGTTTGGCGATTTGAGTTTTCATTTCCGGCGAAAGTTTTACGTATTTCGCAATTAAATCTTTTGCGCCTTGATAATTTCCTTCCGCTTGAATTACAAGCAACTTGTTCGCAAGCGATTTAACCGCGTCGTAAATTTTATCGTAATCGATTTTGAATTTCGTCGTTTTCTCGTCGTAAACGTAAGCGCCTTTTTCAAGCAAGTAATTGAAAATAATGGCGTTGCCGCCTCCGTGCGCTTCGTTTATTCCGAAACGGACGCTTCTGAAAATACTTGCAAGAAAAGTCGCCCAAAGTTGATTTCTCAATTCTTCCGGCAATTCATTGCGTTCAATCATATAAATATTATTGAACATCCCGAGCACGTCGGCTTTGCATTCTTCTATTGTCGAGTAAGTTTCTTTCAATTCCTTTTTAACTTCCGTTTTTATGCCGTTTACGGTAATAAATCCGGGACCGATTCCGTGCGACATCTCGTGCATTAGCGTGTGAGTAAAGAACGCATCAAAAGTAACATCTTTTACAAATTCCTTGTCAAGAACGCGTTCCGCAATCGGTTTCAGCAACGCTTGGAATTTCGCTTCATGAATATTTTTCAGCATCACTTTTTTAGAACCTTTCGCTTTGCGCACGCGCTCGTCGTTCGGCAAATTAAAAGCCAATGTTTGAACGCCCCCTTTTGCATCACCGGCGTTAAAGACTTCATTCACAACCACAATCGGCGAACTCTTTCCGCGATTGAAATTTTTGTATTTGTCGGGAATTGGTAAATTCTTTTCAAGCTCTGTCAAGTACTTCCCGAATTTTTTCAATTTCTTCGAAGCGTCTTCATCTACAACCGTAACAAAACTTTCGAACGACGCTTTGTAATTGAAAAGCGCGTCTTCGTAAACTTCGTAAGGACCAATCACTACTTCGATTTTGTGATTTTTCAAATCCATCCAATCCATATCGCTTTGGTAATAGTCGTTATCCGTAAACGCTTTTGCGCGCGAAAGCAAATATTTTTTCAAACTCGGATTGTCGGCAAATTTTGCGGCTTTAATTAAATAGTTCGCAATCTTTTGCGACTCTTCCTTGTATTCTTCGGTGTAAGGAATTGCGTACAGTCCGTTTTTATTTCGGCGAATTACGGTTCTTTCGGAAGTAAACGCTTCTTCATCTTGCGGATGATTTTTAATCCAATTTTCAAATTCGGGTTTTGTCATATCGGCGGGATAAAAATTCGCGCCTTTCGGTTTCAGTTCGTTCCCGTAAAAAGGTTTGTCGTGGTTTAATC
>WGAL01000424.1 GCA_015494845.1 Melioribacteraceae bacterium | reverse complement strand
CTATTGTAACTTTATGCTGTCCCAAACTTTTGTTTTATAATTCGATTTTACTATATTAGCAAATAAATTGAAAAGTATTCGGAATTGAATTTGACTTTGCTTAACATATCGATAATTATTATTCTAGTGAAAGATTAACTTTCTCGACGCCCTGATATATTCAGGGCGTTTTTGTTTTAAATTCAAAATAATGAAAGGTGAAATGATGACTGAACTTGATGAAATGGTTTCACAAAAGACTACTGTTGAATTGCCTGAAAAATTGGAATTTGGTAGAGTTTTCACGCCTCATTTGTTTGAAATGGATTATGACGAAGAAAAAGGAGGCTGGTTAGAACCGAGAATTGTTGATTTCCACAATTTAACTCTGCATCCTGCCGCATTGGCTTTGCACTACGGATTAGAGATTTTTGAGGGACTAAAAGCATACCGTCAAGTTGACGGAAAAATTGCGCTGTTCCGTCCGGAGAAAAACTTCGAGCGGCTAAACCGTTCAGCGCGCAGATTAAGTATGCCGGAAATCGACATTAACTTGGTTCTTTCTTATCTAAAAAAATTAATCAAAATGGACGAGGCGTGGGTGCCTGACCGCGACGGATATTCATTATATATTCGTCCGTTAATGATTGCAACCGACCCGGTGCTTGGTGTTCGTCCCGGAACGCAATACAAATTTCTCATAATGTTAAGTCCGGTCGGACCATATTATCCAGAAGGTTTCAAACCGGTGTCAATTATGGCAACAGACAAATACGTTCGCGCCGTAAGAAAAGGCGTCGGCGATTGCAAAACCGGCGGCAATTACGCGGCTAGTCTTTTGGCGTTTAAGGAAGCACAGCGCGAAGATTATTCCCAAGTGCTGTGGTTAGACGCTCTCGATCTTCGCTACATTGAAGAAGTAGGAACGATGAATATGTTTGTAGTCTTTAACGACGAGGTAGCGACCGCTCCTTTAACCGGTTCCATTTTACCCGGTGTTACGAGAGATTCTGTAATTAGAATTCTCAAAGATTGGGATTACAACATTCAGGAAAGAAAAGTTCCGATTGACGAGGTATTCGAACGCCATAAAACCGGCGAAGTAAAAGAATTATTCGGCAGCGGAACGGCGGCTGTTATTGCGGCAATTTACAAATTGAAATTCAAAGAGCAAGTTATCGAATTCCCAAATGAACCTGGCGAACTTGCTAAAAAACTTTATGATTATTTAACCGGAATTCAATACGGAAAAATTGAAGACAAATACGGTTGGATAACTTACATTGATTAAAAAACAAATTCCAATTTATAAAAAAGGGACGCTTAAACGTCCCTTTTTTTATTCGAATTTTCTATTTATCTCCTACTTCAACAACATCATTTTCTTAACGTCAACAAAATTGCCGGCTACAATTTTGTAGAAATAAACTCCGCTCGAAAGCGCCGACGCGTTGAAATTGACGGAATGTTTGCCTGCTGATTGTCTCGAATTTACAAGCGTCGCGACTTCGTTGCCCAATACGTCGTAAACTTTCAGCGATACGTTCTCATCTTTTGCAAGCTCATAATTAATCTTTGTCGTCGGATTGAACGGATTCGGATAATTTTGCGCAAGCTCGAATTTCATTTCCCTTACGTCGTCATTAACTCCGTCGATAATACCGACATAAGGGATACGCGCGTACATAATGTAATAGCCAAGTTCGGAATTCGGATTTGCTTCGGTCCAAACGACGTCCGCGCCGCCATCAAACGTTCCTTCAATTGCTGGGCGAACCTTTTTCCCGATAGTTGGATTTCTTACGGAATAACCGGCGTCGTTTACGTATTGGCAGTTGCTTAATTGTTGAGCTTCATTCCAAGTTGAGCCGCCGTCCGGCGAGGTTGCGTAAAATACGTTGTAGCCAGCTTTCCCGTTAATGGAATCAGTTTGTTGCACCCAAGTTACATAAATTCCGTAATTCGGATCAATTGAAATATTCGGGCGCATTACAATTATCGTATCTGCGGAATTATCAATTTGAACCGGGGAACTCCACGCACCGTTATCGTATGTCATATATTTAATATGCGAGCCTGCTTCGTCAAGATACGCCATATGTAATTTGCCGCTCGGGTCTGTTGCAATTGTCGGCTCGCCTTGGCGCGTTCCCGCATTTCCCCATCCGATTGTTTCAAGCGAGGATACGTCAGGACTTCCTTCTACCTTATTGAGTTCGGCAACGCCTGTGTGATTATCATCGCTCCACGATTGCATATCATAACTCTTTATTCCGAGATAATCATAAACAAAATCGCCTGTCGAGAATGTATCCGGTGCGCTTCCGTAACGGTCGTACATCCAACTTCTTCCCAAAATAAATAACGATTTACCGCTTGTTTGTAAATATTGAATTAATTCGGCATTATCTTCGTCGGCAATATTCCAAAACGCCAAATCTTTATAATCGTCGCCGGTAAACCAAATTACGAGTTTTTTATTGCTCATATCGTTGCTGAAAGAAGGAATTGCGGTTGCCATACCGCTGTTGTTTCCGCAATCGAAAGTTCGATAATTAACGCCTGCCGCGTCAAGCGCTTCTTGAACGACATCTTCATTATCCCATTTGTTATCGTCATCCACAAGCAAAACCGAATCGGACGAAGTAACGCCGAGATAAGAAACAACGTCTGCAATAAATTGATTTTTATCTTCAACGGGCATTTGGTAATACGGATTGAAAGAAGCCGTTACAACTTTGGAGTTGCCGTTATCGAAATAAATTACGGTTTTTTCTCCTGCAAACATATAATCATCAGGTCCCATTTCGTAAAGCGCTTGCGCTTCCGAGCGCGGCGTGTAACCGTCAACATAATGTTGCAAAAATGCGTCGCCGTCGTTAACAGGCGATATTATTTCAGGAACCGTCCAACCGTCGCCAGGCGTATATTTCGAAAAAAGAATTTCATATTGATTAGTAACCGGTTTCGGCTTGTCTTCCCAAGCGGCATACATTACGCCGTTCTCGCCGTGAGCAAGATTAACGTCCATATAATTAAACGGCAATTCGTTAGGCGTAGGGAAAACCGAAGTTAAATTGTCCGTAGGCCAAGTCGCCCCGTCGTCATAACTGTGCGAGCAATAAATATTAGCGTCAAAAATCGGCGGGTCGTTCCAAATTGAAAACATAATAAACGGATTTTCGTCGCTGTCCAAATCAATAGTTAAAACGCCGGTGTTGTTGTCAATATCGTCCGCGACAACCGGAGCGCTCCATTGATGAGTAAATTCGTCAATTATTGTTAATTTGGAAAACATTGCATTTCGTTTTCCGTCGTCCGCCTTTTCTTTCCAAGCGGCGTACATATGATTATCCTCCCCGGCAATAATAGCAGGAACGCCTGTTGCGCCTGTTGAAGATTGGCTCAGTTGCGCGATATCCCACGTTGCGAACGCTTTGTTGTACATCGCATACCAAATATCCGCGTTTGTATAATTTGAGCCTGGTTCGTAAACAACAACCACGCTCCCGTCAGGCGTCCGCGCAATATTTCTCGCGCCGGTATAACGCGTGGCGTTATTGTAATCGATTTCCGTAACCGGCGCAAGTGAAGTTTGCGCAACGACCGAAACGGAAAATATAATTACCAAAAACGATAATAACTTTTTCATACTTCCTCCTTTTTAATTGCGTTTATTTCAACAAAATCATTTTTTTCGTTTGAATAAAATTTCCAGCGCGAAGCGAGTAATAATAAATTCCGCTCGGCAATCCGCCTGATACGGAATTTGCATCAAATTGAACCGAATATTTTCCTGGTACTTGTTTCTTATTTACAAGCGTAGCGACTTCCCTTCCGAGAACGTCGTAAATTTTTAGCGAAATTTGAACCGCTCCGTCATTGCGAGTAGCTTGCAACGAAGTTCCGCCTGAGGCGAACTGTCGCTGACTATTCGATAGATTGCCACGTCCCGATAAATCGGGACTCGCAATGACGTAAGTGATTGTCGTCGTCGGATTAAACGGGTTCGGATAATTTTGATATAACTCAATCGTTTGCGGATAATAAATTTCATCTTCAACAACGTCGGTAAAATAGTTGAAAACTGCGACAGGCAATATTTGTGACGCTTCGGCGGTTATTGCGTAATATCTGTTTTGATTTTCCGGTATCAGAACAGAAGAACTATCGATGAAGAAGCGGTAAATCAAAGTATCGCCGACGTAATCGAAATCAAAATTAATTGCTAAAGAATAAACGCCTGCCGTATCCGGACCTTGAAACGGTTCGCTGTTTTCATTTCCGCTTAAAGGCGGAATGTTGCCGCGCAAAACAAAACTTTCGTCTTCGTCTAAAATTCCATTCGGTAATTTAACGCGAAAAGTAACCGAGCGTTCCGAACCCAATTGAACTTTTTTCGGCTTAGACCAATCCCACCAAATATTATCGCGTCGCGCGCGAACGCGGTAATAATACGTTCCGACGTCGGAAACATTTATTCTGTAAACCGTATCAGGAACCGACGAACTGATAGTCGTCCACGGTCCGCCGTAGTTTTGAGATTGTTGCACTTCGTAATAATCAGCATATTGATAACGGCTAACGCTCCACGACAAATCAAACGAAAGTTCCGATACACGCGTAATATCGTTTACCATCGGCGAAGGCACAATTCCTTTCGCCGCGCCGACAACGATAGTGTAGCCGCTCATATTCCAGTCGCCGCTAATGTCGTACCAGCCGTCGTAATTTCCGCCCCAACCAGGATTAAGATGATAGTAATTATTCTGCTCAAAGTAACCGTCAACAACCGCGGCGTGCCCGAAACCGTCAGTGCGCTTAATGGAAAGAATAGCCGGACGCAAATCGAGCATATTGTTTTTTAACGCGCTCCAAAAGCCGGACGAATTTACGCTTGAGTAATGTCCGCTGTGTCTGAAATAACTGTGCAAGGCGTACGGAACATCGCTTGTGCTCGCTTCGGAACCTTGCGAACCGAAATCCATATTCACGCTAACCGCCGCGTGGAAAGTTAAAAGCCCCGCCGCCTTTTGTTGCGCCAAATTAAATACGTTGTTTTCGTAATCGTCAAGCGTGTTCGCCCAATCGTACCAAGTGTTTCCGTAATCGGCGGAAAGCGTTCCCGCGTCGTTTTCGTAATAAGAATGATAGCCGGTTCCGCGCAACGGCCATTTGTAATAATTCAAAACTTGCGCCATAGCCGTGGCGACGCAACCTGCCGACCAATGATTCGGCGTGTAATAATTGAAAACCAATTCGCCGTTCACGTAGCCCTGGCTCCAATTCGACATTACAAACGGTCCGATAATATCGTATCGATTTTTATCGCTTGCGCCGTTTAACAATTTATTCCATTCGGAAATATTTTTTTCAACGACGGTTCTTTTAGCTTTCCCTTGCTTCAATGAATTTAATCTCGATTTTAAATCTTCCCTTACGAACCAATTCAAAAAAACGTTTTCGTCTTTGGGAAATTTCGAGCGAAAGGAAAATCCGACAACCGGCGTAATTCTTTTATCTGTTGCAACAAGAACGTAACCTTGTGGTAAAATCTCGAAAACAAATGCGACTTGTTCATTTTCGGCAACAAGGACACGCGAACTTCTGAGTTCGTAATTTCCTTTTTCAAAATATTTTGAATAATTGTCCAACCAAACTTCCGCCGCAATTCTCGCTTCGCGAACGCTTACTTTTTGCGCGTTTGTCGCGATTGTAAATAATAGCGTAATTAGTATTATTATCTTTTTCATTACTTCCTTTGTCAATCGATAAATTTTATTTTAACTTTTTTCCATTATTATAAACGCATCTGAAACCCAAATTAACCAAACCGTAATCCGGATTTATTCCGAGCCGCATCGTTCCTCGCGTTACGACAAACTCGGTATTCCACGCGCCGCCTCTTATTGTTTTCATCGTGCTTTTTTCGGTTACAAGCGGATTTTTAACAACCTCGTCTTTTATTTCGCGATAAGCGGAATATTTGTAATTATCCTTGCACCATTCCCAAACGTTTCCGCTCATATCTTTAACGCCGTAGGGCGAGGCGGATTTGTAAAATCCCGCCGGCGTCGTTGCGGGAAAAATCTTTTCGAACGGATCTCCGCTGTCCTCGAAATTCGCTTGATTTTCGTAAATCGTGTCTGCGGAAACAGAATAAAAATATTTGCGTCCGTTCGCCCAAGTCGCGGCTTTTTCCCACTGCGCTTCGGTCGGCAAATCGCCGCCGTTAAATTTTGCGTAACTTTCCGCTCCGAAATACGTAACAAAAATAACCGGGAAAAACTCTCTGCCTTTTTTTACGGTAAATTTTTCGCCGTCAAAATTTATTTCGGAAAAAGGATTTGCGACTTTTGTTTCAATCAGCGTTTTGCCGTCGTTTGACAAAACTTTTCCGCCGGAAACCTTAATTAAATTTTTCTTTAACGCTTCGTTCAAAAAGCGAACATACTGAAAATTAGTAACTTCGTATTTGTCGATTAAATATTCGTCAAGAAAAACAGTATGTTGCGGGCGCTCGCTCGACCAACCCTTATCGTCCGGCGCGCCCATTAAAAACTCGCCGGCAGGAATTTTAATTTTTGCGCTCAAATCTTTTGGCGGCAAAAATTTTACACTCGGTTGTTTTACGGGAACATCCTTTTCAATTATTTCCTTTCGCACAAAGCGATATAAGTCGGCAAGGAAACGCGCTGTGGATTTGCGCGTAAGCGTATCGAGGCGCAATGAATTCGGCGTTTCGAGATGCAACGCGCGCTTGCACAAATCGCTTCTTAGCGAACCGTAAGTTCTCGTTCCCAAACCGGAATAGAAGAAATTCAATTTAACGCCGTATTGCTCGTAAACTCTGTCTTCCGGCAAATTTCCGAAATACAAATCCGGCGCGTTTTTCCAATATTTATCGCGGTTCTCGTAATAAAATTTTTTGATTTTTCGCAATTCGTCTTTCGTAAAACCGACGCCCATTCCTTCAATTACCGGACGCTGAATTTTTTTGCCGTCGGGAAGTTTTACGGTTAAATCGTGTCCGTGAAAACTCGTAAACAACTCAAATCTTTTTCCGTAAGCATAGCCGCTGTTAGCCCAAACGCTGTCTTGGTAAATACGATATTTTTCCTCAGCGGCTTTATTCCACTGTCTTTCAGGAATTACTCCGCGTCCGTCTTTTCTTGGTTCTTTCATTAAAGGACGATTACAATCGAACCAAATGCCGCGATAGGAAACTCTGCAACCGTACGCCGCCGTAGCTGGTATTCCGAAATTTTTCGCCTCAAGCCGAACTACGTCGCCGGTTTCCCAATCGCAATCGCCGTGAGGCGCGCCGAAAGCGTAACCTTTCCACTCGGAAAGATTTCCGTGGTAATTTTCCACTTTGAATTTCAGCGGTTTCGGTTTTATTTTCGCTTCTTTAACCGGAATAAGTAAAATGTCGAATTCGTTCTCGCCTTGCGTAAAACCCGCTTCTTCGGCGTATTTTTTTTGCAGTGAAAATTCGACGTTCTTCCCCCAAAATTTATAAACGCGCAAATCGACGGTTTTATCGCCCTTAATTATTCGAACCGGATTTCCTTCGGTAATTCCGAGTTTTTTTACAAAATCTTCCGAGAAAAAAATCGCGGGACCAAGTTGCATGGTAGCGACCGGCGGTTTAACGAGTTCCCCCTTGAAATGCACGCGTTTTTGGGAACACGCAATAGTAAGAATAACAAAAAGCAAAACTACCGCCGTGAAAATTCCGGTTTTTATTTTGTGTTTTCTTTTCGTCATCAATTCACCTTTTCTTTTAATTCGCCGGTTCTAACGTTTGAAAACTCGTAAACAAAATCTTTTACGGAATTATACATCGGCAAAATTTGCGAAATCAAAATATGCTCGTTCGCGCCGTGGTGGTCTTCGCCGACCATTTTCACAATCACAATCGGAATTCCTTTATTGGCGTAAAATCTTGCGTCCGAAGAACCGTTTTCGGTTTTCAAAATGATTTCCCGCCCGAAATTTTCAGTCATAATTTGCCGCAACCGTTGAATGTGAAAATCGTTCGGATTTACAAAAACGCGCTCGCTTGCGGTAAATTTTTCAATCGAGACGTGACGGACTGCGTCTTTAATTTTCTTGCAAAGAGCCGAAGAAGTAATATCGTCGGCGAAATAAATATTCATTTTGGCGGTAACTTTATTCGGCGGATAAAATTCGTCGTTAAAAACTTTGATGTCGTAAATCGAATAAGTCGTGTGCCAATTATCAGCGTCGGTTGCAAATTTGCTTTCAGGAAAAAGTTTCGTAATTCTGCGATAATCCTCCACAAACAAATCGAAAGCGTTTTCGCCGTCCCAAGGATACGGATGTCGTCCCGGTTCGGCTTCGACTTTTATATCGAATTTCAAAATTCCTTTCTCCCCGTAAATTACTGCGTAATTGTAACCGCCGTCGCCGTTGAAAAGTATCTCGCACTCGTAACCTTCTTCTTCGGCAAGCCGCCGCGTTCCGTTTTCGCTTCCGACTTCCTCGTCAAAAGTAATCATCAACCCGACGTCCAAATCTTTTCTTGCGGCGTCTCTTAAAACGTGCATTGCAAGCGCGATAAACCCTTTCATATCGACGGTCCCGCGTCCGTAAAGTTTATCGCCGGCGATTTTAGGAATAAATTGTTCGTCGTTCCCGTTAACGACGTCGAGATGACCTTGCAAAAGTATGCGCGGTTTTTTCGTATCTTTTACCGTCATTACAAGCGCGGGAACGCCGTTGTAATAATGTTTATTTATAAAAACATTCTCCCCTTCAAAAAATTTTTCTATGTAATTTACCGCCTTTTCAAATTCGGGAAAATTATTCTCCGTCGTTCTGAAACGCGCCAAATCTATAATGGTTTGCAATAATTCGTTATGTTTGCTTGCGCCGCTACCGTTTCTCATTTAACAATTTCCTTAAAAATTTAATCACGTCG
>WGAL01000423.1 GCA_015494845.1 Melioribacteraceae bacterium | reverse complement strand
TTGGTAAGCAGTGAAGAAAAAATGCCGTTTATGTTTCGGGAATTTCTGCCTTATTCGGAAATTCGTCAAAATAATAAGAATAAAGCCAACCGTGATTCCGTGGCAAACAAACCGATTAATAAATAATTTTAATTCTTTTAGGTAGAGCGGCAGTGCGCCGCTTTTTTTATTTTCAATAAATTAAATGGGAAAAATGAACTTTTTGCCAATCCTTGGAATTGAAACGTCCGGAGAAAATTGCGGAGCTTCACTTTATTTTGATGAGAAAAAATTTACTGAAATTAATTACCACGAGAAGAATATCCATTCCGAAATTTTATTCGATTTGATTGACCGCTTACTGCAATTATCTAAAACAAAATTAAGCGATGTTTCTGCTATTGCCGTTTCAATCGGACCAGGATCGTTTACCGGTTTGCGAATCGGACTTGCCGCGGCAAAAGGGCTTGCGGTTGGCGCGTCTTTGCCGATAATTCCGGTTCCTACATTAAAAGCGTTGGCAATGCAAATTGGCGAAAATCTTGAATATGAAAGGCAATTTGCAATTATCAAAAAAGCGAGTATAAATGATTTTTATTATGCTCAGTTTGTAAACGGTAAGGAAAAAATCAAAGAAGTTGATGAAACAAAACTAATTCGACAAGATGAACTGAATTTTTCAGACGAGAATGTTCTTGTTTATTCGGATGTGAGCTTTGATATAGCATTTCGTAAGATCCCGGAAATAAGAGCTGCAAGTATTTCAAAATGGGCTTATTTTTTCGGAAAAGATTTACTAACTTATAATTTCGATTTTTTAGAACCTGAATATTTGAAAAAATTTATACCGAAGGTGAAAAAATGAAAAAATTGTTTGTAGTCTTGATTATTATCGCAAGTGTTCTGTATGCGCAAGAGAAAGCCAAAGCTCCCAAGATTTACTCGTCAAACAGATTTTATAATTTCGGCGAACTTCGCGAAGGACAAGTTGTTCATCATACTTTTGTTGTTAAAAACAAAGGTACGGATACGCTGAAAATTTACAAAGTGCGGTCTTCCTGCGGTTGTACTGTCGCCAAGTTGAAAAAGCAAACTATTGCGCCAGGCGATTCCACATTTATCGATGTTACTTTTAATTCAAAAAACAGACAAGGACTTCAAAAAAAATACGTTTATGTTTTCAGTAACGATCCGGTCTTACCAAAGTTGGAACTTCATTTGCAAGCGTTGGTTTATCCTAAAAATGCAAATGTTAAATTGCTGAAAGAAGGACCGCGCTTAAAGTTACAAACGCACCAAATCCAATTTGGAAAAGTAAAAAAGGGCGAGAAGAAGACCGTTAGAATTAAATATGCGAATGTCGGAAAGAAAACGCTGAAAATTATTTCCGCGCTTCCTTCTTCAAAAAACATAAAGGTTTTTCCGAGCCGTTATCAATTGGAACCAGGCAAAACCGGCATACTCGAAATTGACGTTGACACTTCCGACATGCAAGGAATAACCTCGCGAACTGTTGTTATTAAAACAAACGACTCGCTCGAACCTGTGCAAATAATTACTATTTTCGTAGAAATTAAAAAGGATAAAAAATAATGGGTTGGTTTTCCATCAAAAAAAGCACGGCTGATAATAAAAAAATAGAATTGCCTGACGGGAAATGGATTAAGTGCAAAAATTGCGGCGAAATTATTCATAAGAAAACCGTTGAGGTAAATTCATGGGTTTGTCCGAAATGTGATTATCATTTTAGAATAGGAAGCAAGGAATATATCGAAATTTTAATCGATAAAGGAACGTTTAAGGAACTCGATAAAAAAATGCGTTCCGCAGACCCGCTTGAATTTGTAGATACGAAAGCTTACAAAGATAGAATTGAAGCGACAATTAAAAAAACCGGCTTGAACGACGCAGTTGTTACCGGAATTGGCAAAATAAACGGGAAAAAAGCAGCAATAGCAATTATGGATTTTAAATTCATCGGCGGAAGTATGGGTTCGGTTGTTGGCGAAAAAATTGCCAGAATGATCGACGAAGCGATAAAGAATAAAATTCCGGTTGTGATTGTTTCCCAAAGCGGCGGCGCAAGAATGATGGAAGGCGCGCTTTCTTTAATGCAAATGGCAAAAACAAGTTCGCGTCTTGCAAAATTAGCCGATGAAGGTTTGCCGTACATTTCGGTTCTTACCGACCCGACAACCGGCGGCGTTACGGCAAGTTACGCGATGTTGGGCGACGTGAACATAGCCGAACCGCAAGCGTTAATTGGTTTTGCCGGACCGCGCGTGATTAAGCAAACTATCGGAAAAGATTTGCCGAAAGGTTTCCAACGCTCGGAATTTTTGCTTGAGCACGGTTTTGTGGATTTGATTGTGGACAGACGCGCATTGAAAGATAAACTTACTCAATTAATCGAATATATGACAAATTAAATACAAAATACAGGAGTTGAAAATGTTACGTAAAATTCTTTTCCCTGTTGATTTTTCGGAGAATACACAGAAGGTTAAAAAGCAGCTGAAAAAACTTGCCGATTGTTCGAGAGAAGTTATTTTGCTTCACGTAATCGATATCAGAATGTTCAGCGTTCCGGTTTACTTGGACGTGCCGGAAGTAAACGATTTTATCTTGGAAAAAGACGTGATTAATAACGTTAAAACCCAATTGGGCAAAATCAAAACAGAACTTGAAAAAGCAGGATTTAAGAAAGTGCGTGTAATGGTCGAGGAAGGAATTCCGTTCGATTCGATTTTGGATGTTGCGGAAAGTAAAAAAGTTACTTCGATAATTATCGGCGACCAAGGACATAGCGCAGTAGAAAGAATGCTTTTGGGCAGCACCGCCGAGAAAGTCGTTAGAAAAGCAAAAGTTCCGGTTTTGGTAATTAAATAAATAATATACCCCTAGAAGTAGAGACGCCCAAGTTGGGCGTCTCTACAAATTTTAATGTCAAAAACATTTCTTTTAGTAATTCAGCTATTTCTATTCACAGATTCCCATCATCGAAAAATTTATTTCGCATTTCCGTGTTTATTATATTTCGAAACTCAATTTTAATTATTGGAAAGATTTGTTATGTCCCAAACGCCGTTAATGACGCAATTTTATCAAATTAAAAAGGAAAATCCGGACACGCTTTTGTTGTTCCGCGTGGGCGATTTTTTCGAGACTTTCGACAAGGACGCCGAAATTGCGTCGAAGGTGTTGGGCATTGTTTTGACAAAGCGTTCCAACGGCAAGGCAGGAAACGTTCCGCTTGCCGGTTTCCCGCATCACGCAATCGATACGTATTTGCCGAAGTTAATCAGAGCCGGTTTCCGCGTTGCGATTTGCGAGCAAGTGGAAAATCCGAAACTTGCCAAAGGTCTTGTAAAACGCGAGGTTGTGGAAGTTGTAACTCCCGGCGTGGTTTTTTCGGATAAACTTCTCGAACACAATAAAAACAATTATTTGCTCGCTTTGCATTTCGGCAAAAAGTCGGTGGGGCTTTCATTTGCGGACGTTTCAACCGGCGAGTTTTACGCTTACGAAGTTTCAAACGAAAAGTTAAACGAACAATTCGCGCTGATAAATCCGTCCGAAGTTTTGCTTTCCAAAGAAACGTTTTACGATTTCGGCGACCACGTACGCAGTTTTTTGCCAGGCGTGAGAATTACAAAAACGGAAGATTGGTTTTTCGATTACGATTTTGCTTTTGATTTGCTTACGCAACATTTCGGCGTAAAATCGCTAAAAGGGTTCGGGCTTGAAAATAAAAACGAAGCGGTTATTGCCGCCGGCGTTGTGCTGAAATATTTGCAAGAAACTCAACGCGCGAAACTTCCTCATATAAATAAAATTTCGCTTTACAATCCAACCGATTACATGGCGTTGGATTTATCCACAAAGCGCAATCT
>WGAL01000422.1 GCA_015494845.1 Melioribacteraceae bacterium | reverse complement strand
GGTTACGAATCCTATACGGAAAAAATTAGTGATAATTTGTATCACACTTATTTTTACAAAAACAAACAAGAAAAAGAAATTAAAAATATTAAAGTAAATGTTTTGAGTAAACCGCAAATGGTTGTTCAATCGGCAACTCCGGTTGTTTATCCGGTTTTGCTAAAGCTTTTGCATTCTGAAGAAATCCGCAAAGCTATTGATATTCCAGAATACAAAGTCTGGGAAGAAACGGAAAAACATCTTGGCTGGATTGTTAACGGAAAAGCGGATTTGTCCTTCTCCGCTGTTCTTGCAATGGCGAACCTCGCAAATAACAAAGACATTGTAAAACTCGAGTCGATTGTTGTTTGGGATAATTTTTATTTGGTAACGCGCGATAAAAATGTGAAGACATTTGCCGATTTAATTGGAAAAGAAATTTACATGCCGCTTTTCTTCAACGCGCCGCCGGCAAAAATCACGCATTATTTGATGCGGCAATTTGGTTACAATCCAAGTGATTTCAATTTTGTTTACGGAAAACCTTTTGGGCGTCCTGAAAAGATTTTGGAAGATATTGTTCAAGGGGAAATTGAAACGGCTCTATTGCGTGAACCGGAAGTTAGTTACGCTTTGGTAAGAAATCCGGAAATTTCGGTTGCATTTTCTTACAATGAATTGTGGAAAGAAATTCACCCGGAAAGTTTTGGTTTGCCAAATGCGGGCGTGGTTCTGAAAAGAGAATGGGCAGAGAAATTTCCGAAAGAAACAAGTTTGTTGTTGAAAGAGATTCAGTCTGCGGTGAACTGGGTGAAGGAAAATCCGTCGGAAGCAGCCGAGCTTTCTTATAAAGAGATGAATCATTCGTACGACGAAGTATTGAAATTTTTATCGAGAGTTCATTATGAATACAAGCCGGCGAATGAAGTTAAATCTGAAATTGTTAATTATTTGTCGGTTATTGAAGGGAAAAAGCGAGCGGAAGTTGCAGTTTCAAAAATGTTGGATGAATAGGATTTAGCGTAACAAGATTTACGTGTAAGTGAGGAAAATTTTTCATCTTATCTTTTGAATTATTTAAAATTAATTAAAATTAATTTTGTAGGGACAACTTGCGAGTTGTCCCACGAAAAATTTCGTTTCGGTTTACAATGACGGTTGTCTATTTATTTAATAATCACAATGCTTCCTGGTTTTGGAACTTTAATGTGGTAAATTTTTCCTCTTTTTACTTTGAGGTAATTATCGCGTAACCACGGATTGTAAATTTTTAGAGTTCTGTAATTTATTCCCAAATTGTTCGCATATTTGCCTAAATCCTTAATTGATTTTCTGACATTAATCACATCGTATTCGAGCGGTTTGTACAAATCTTCTTTGGTAATTGAAAAACCGTATTTGGGCGGGTTCTCAAAAATTGTTTTTATTGCCAATAATCTGAATAAATAGCGGGAAGTTTCATCCGGCAAATTCATATTGTAATAAATTTTTGTTTTTTGCCTCTTGATTTGTTTTGCCAAATTGGAAATCCCAATATTGTAAGAAGCGGCAGCTAACGTCCACGTTCCGAATTTCTTTTTCGCTTTCAGTAAATATTTGCACGCAACTTCGGTCGATTTCTCAACATCGTATCTTTCATCTACTGAACTGTTTACTTCAAGTCCGTATTGAATTGCGGTTTTTTTAAGCAATTGCCAAAAACCAACGGCATGCGCGGGCGAAACAACATTTTCCAAGTTGCTTTCGGCAATTGCAAGATATTTGAAATCATCGGGAATTCCGTATTTTTTCAATATCGGAAGAATTACCGGAAACCAACGACCTGAGCGTTTTAATACAAGTAAAGTTGAGGAATGCCAATAAGTGTTTGAAATAAGTTCGCGCTCTATGCGTTCCTTTACATCAAAATTTTCAAGGGGAACGCGTTCTCCGGCAAAAAATAATTTTTCCGGCACGCGCGGCGTTTCGATTACGTATTGGAAAGGGAAATCGTTTTTGTCTGTTCGGTTTATTTCGGAATCGTAAATTTTGGTAATGACTTCAGGCGTTTTTTTATCGATATAATAATAGATTGCAAAAGCAATTGCGGTAATAAAAAAAGAGATAATCAGCGAAATGAAAATAACTTTTTTGCTTGTCATCTCAGTAACTAATCTTTCGGGATTTCGGGAAAATATTTTTTATCCGTGTTGTAAACCGTCCCTCTGAAAATTCCGACTTTTTCGCCGTTTGTTTTGAAAACATTAATTGTGTAAACCGAAACTTTTGAGCGATTACTTTCTTCGTTTGTTTCGGCAATAATTTCATCGTCTTCGTAGAGCGGCGCAAGAAAAGCCATACTTGTTTCGAGCGCGACTTTAATGTTACCGTAATTATTTGAACAAAACGCAAGCGCAGTTTGAGCAAAAGCAAAAGTAACTCCGCCGTGACAAGTTCCGAACGAATTTATCATATCTTTGCGAATTCGCATTTTTATTTTCGCGTAACCAGGCGTGCTTTCCAATAATTCAACGCCAAGCCAAGCCGCGAAATTATCGTTCTGTTTTATGTGTTCAACGA
>WGAL01000421.1 GCA_015494845.1 Melioribacteraceae bacterium | reverse complement strand
GTATTCTTTCGTCCAAACTTCAAACTTTTCCCAATAGCCGCCGAATTTATCGGTTAAAACTTGTCCCGAAGCTTTTGCGCTTGCAAGCACAAGCCAATCGCTTTCGAGGTTTAGTCTTTCTTTCGACAAAGTTTTATTAACGTTAATCGTAAAATTAAAAGAGCCGTGAAATCTTGTTTGAACCGTAACTCTGTATTCGGCGCGAGTTGGAAACTTACGCAAAGAACTTATCCAAATTCCGCCGGGGAGAATATCGTCCAATCGAATCAGCGCGCCGTTTGAGAAAAAGAAAATCGCTTCGCGCACAAGCGGCGTTTGAATTATCGCGTCTTTCATCCGGCGCTTGTCTTCTTCGTCAATCATTTCCTCGAAAATCAAAACGTTTTCCCACGTGTATTCCTCGCCGGTTTCAACGTCGTAAGCCAACGTCTGGTTTTGTCCGAGCCACTTGCGAAAACTTAATCTTATCTTCTCGCGCGCTTTTGCCGCCGCGTTGCGTATTTTTTCGTCGTGCGATTGCAATTTGTATTGAATTAAAATTCGCCTCATATGCAAATAGCAAGTCGGATGGCGCTCGACGAGTTTTTCAAGAAATTCAAACAAACTCGGCGCGGGCGTTTCGTCCAGTTCTTTATGTTCGGCTTGTTCAACAACGTTGGCTATAATTTTCTCAACGGTTCTGTAAAAATCTTTTGTACGCTGTTCCACAAGCGTCGCAATAAGTTCGCTGTTCAGAATATCGTGCTTTACTTCAAAATATTTTTTCAGAAGAGCGGGAAGTTCGTCGCTTTCATAAACTCGAATAGCGGTTTGCAAAAGTTTGCGACGAACATTTACAAACGCGGTAATTTTCGGTCGCCCTAAAATATCCTTCACTATTTTATAAACAGGCAACGCCTTATCCGAAGTTAAAAATCGTAAATAGTTAACGGCGCTAACTTGATATTCTTCCTTAAACGATTGCAACAGCATCACAGCAATATTCAATCCGTATAATGATTTTTCGCCGCCGACGTGAATTTCTTTTAATTTGGTCGAATAATTTTCCGCGTCCTCGATTATTTTCAGCGAAGAAACAAACTCAATATTTTTTTCGGGCTCTCTGTTTCGATACCATTGAAAAATAGTTTCGCCGCAGAAATCAAAAAGATTTTTATTTCCAACCCAGTAAATCGGGTTCGTTAAAAACGGTTGCAAATCTATTTTCGAACCTTCAATTCTGTAAACGAAATCGCCGATTCTGAAAATCTCGGGTTCAATTTTTTCAACCAGCAAAACGTTTTCTTCGTTCTTCAATTTTATGTAATTGTTCTCGTAAATTACGTCGCCGCTAAGTTTCCCTTTTTCCCTTAAAAACCAATTGGGAATTTTTATTTCGGTATCGTCAAGTTTTAAGGAGATATATTGCTTCTCGTACATCGTTTGAATAAGTGGTTCGAAGTTTTTTACAATCACGCGGCGCTTGTAAGTTCCTTTCGGCGTAAGTTCGCCGCGTTCCGCGCTAAACGGACGCTCAGTAATTCTGAAATCCAAAATGCGTTCGTACGGCGCAAGAAATTTATTCACGGTTTCAACGATTGAAGAAAAAATTTCGTAAAGTTCTTCCTGCGAATATTTATTTTCCTTAAACAATTCGGAATCGTAATTCGGGTAAATAAGAACCGTATTAAACGGCTTGAAATCGCCGACAAGAAAAACCTGTTTTACCAAATCGAAATTGCGAAAATGATTTTCGATTTTCTGCGGCGCAATAGTTTCTCCTTTGATGTTTTTGTAGATTTCTTTTTTCCTGTCGATAATTTCGATAAAACCTTTTTCGTCTTGCTTCATAATATCGCCGGTGTGAAGCCAGCCTTCTTCGTCGAAGGTTTCCTCTTCCCTTTTGTAATATCCGGGCGTAACGTAAGCGCCGCGAATTAAAAGTTCGCCGTCTTCGGCTAATTTTATTTCAATTCCGGGAAGCGCTTTTCCCAGCGAGTTTTCGCGATATTCTTCAAGCGGCGTCATCGTTATTCCGCCGGTCGCTTCCGTCATTCCGAAGCCGCTCATCAATTT
>WGAL01000420.1 GCA_015494845.1 Melioribacteraceae bacterium | reverse complement strand
GCTGTCCAACAAAACAAGGATTGAAACTGGCTATTGGATATTTTTTCCGAAATCAAACTATCGGTTTGATTTTGCTGTCCAACAAAACAAGGATTGAAACTTTCTCGCTACTTTTTTGATGGAATTTCGGCTCGTGTAAAGTTTCCAAACCAAGATTAAAGTCCGAGATAACAACTTTTAGTATTTGCCATTCAAAAATTTCTAATAATAATTCCTTCCTAAAAATTGAAAATTTACACTTGTTTATCTAACTTTGTTTTTCATATCGAAAAAATAAGGAGAATTAACGTGTCGAATGATTTTAAACCTTATGTCCCGCCCGAAAAATCAATGAAAGAACTCACTTTCAAATCTCTTTCGCTCGGCGTAATTTTGGCAATGATACTCGGTTCCGCAAATGTTTATCTTGGATTAAAAGCCGGAATGACAGTTGCCGCAACCTTTCCCGCCGCGGTAATCGCAATGGCGGTTCTGAGAATTTTTAAAGGAAATATTTTGGAAGAAAACCTTGCGCGAACCACGGCTTCGGTCGGCGAAGCGCTTGCCGCAGGCGCAATTTTCACGATTCCCGCGTTCGTTATCAGCGGCGTTTGGGACGATTTTAATTATTGGGAAAGCACAATTTTGATGTTGGTTGGCGGCGTTCTCGGCGTTTTGTTAATTACGATTTTACGCAAAACTTTGGTGGAAGATACAACTTTACCGTTCCCCGAAAGCCAAGCGTGCACGGAAATCGTAAAAGCCGGACAAGGCGGAAAAACCGGCGCAAAATACGTTGCCGCAACGTTGGGGCTTGGCGCGTTAATTGAAACTTTTAAGAACGCAAACGGAATTACGTTAATTAAAGATTCGGTTAAAGGATTTTTCCAATTCAATTTTTCGAAAATAAATTTGCTTAACAGCAAAGCGGAAATTATTACCACAATAAAACAGAAAGGCGGATTCCTTATTCCGTCGCCTTCGGCCTCGCCGGCGTTTCTCGGCGTGGGTTACATCATCGGTTACCGACTCTCCGCAATTACTTTTTCCGGCGGCGTCTTCGGTTGGTTGTTCCTTATGCCGATTGTATTGTTCCTAATGTATGGAGATATTTCCGGCTTGGCTTCCACGCCCGACAGTTGGATGCAAATCGCAAAAGCCGCTTACGATTCCACCGTTAAACCGATTGCCGTCGGCGGAATGCTTGTCGGCGCGTTCTACACGCTTTTTACGATGCGCAAAAGTTTGATTGAAGGAATCGGCAAAGGAATTAAAGATATTAAGAAAGCGAAAAGCGGTGAGGAAACTTCGCGCTTGGATAAAGATATTCCGTTCGGAATAATTTTAACCGCGGTTGGGATAATTTTTATAGCGATGATTATTGTTTACAACTACTTTACCGATAGCATTGGAATTTCAATTTTAACCGCAGTTGTAATGGCAATTGCCGCGTTTGTTTTTGCCGCCGTCGCCGGTTATCTTGTGGGAATTATCGGAAGTTCGTCGAACCCGATTTCAGGGCTTACGCTTTCAACGTTGCTGATTGCGGCGGTTCTGATGGCTGGAGTTGGACTAACAGGCGACCATGGCGTCGCGGCGGCTCTCGCTGTTGCTTCGGTTGTTTGCGTTGTAGCGGGCGTTGCGGGCGATATGATGCAAGATTTGAAAGTCGGACAAATGCTTGGCGGCACGCCTTGGAAAATGGAAGTCGGCGAAATGGTCGGCGTTATTTTCGCCTCAATGATTTTAATTTTCCCGATTATGCTTTTGCACCAGGCAAACGGAATCGGCAGCGACGCTTTGCCTGCGCCGCAAGCCGGTTTAATGGCGATGATTAGCAAGGGAATTGTAGGCGGCGAAATGGCTTGGCCTCTCGTAATTGCGGGAATGTTCTTTGCCGTTGCGCTAATCTTGGTTAAAGCGCCTTCGCCGATGTTGATTGCCGTTGGAATGTATCTTCCGTTCAACACTACGTTTGCGATTTTCGTTGGCGGAATAATTAAACTTATCGTAGATAAAATCACGGAAAAGAAAGCCGAAGACGAAGCGGAAAAAGAAGTCGTTAACAACACGGGACTTTTACTCGCATCCGGACTTGTGGCTGGCGAGGCGCTCGTGGGAATTATTCTTGCCGGATTTGTAGGCGCGGGAATTAATCTAAAGCAATTGGTTGGGCTTGCGCCGGACTTCGACGGCTACTGGACGCTCGGCGTTTTGGTTTTCGTGATTTTGGGTTATGTTTTGATTAAGTATCCTTACAAAGAATTAATGGAACACAAAGCTAACACGATTAAAGTTAAGAAAATGGATTAAGAAATAAAGCGGTAAATCAAAGGCGGATTCGTTCCGCCTTTTTATTTTTTGATTATCTTGATAATCAGCGCCGTCAATAGCACGCTGATTTTTTATGATTTGTTATGATTGCCCTGATTAAAAAATTATGCAAAACAAACTCGATGAAATATTAAACGATAACACTTCCGGCAGCGTTGAGATTTACGAGAAAATTCTTTCATTCCTTTCGGAAGAAGTTCAACGTGGAACGGATATTGCCCAGTATTTACCGCGAATTAAAACGGCGTTAAATGAATTTTCAATCGTTACAAATTTGATAAGCGAACTCGAAAACACGCCGCACGAGAGCGTAAAATCGGTTCTTGAAAAACACAAGAAAAACGAAAGAGCGTTTGAACTTTTATATCGTAATTTTAAACCGAAACTTTTCGACGGCGTAAAAATTGTTACTATTTCCAACAGCGGAACGCTAGTAAAACTCTTTGAATACGCGAGAAAAGATTTTGAGAAAATTAAAATTTACGTTTCCGAAAGTCGTCCGGTTTTTGAAGGAAGAATAATGGCGGAAAAACTTTCCCGGACTAGCTTTGAAGTTACGCTAATTACCGAAGCGATGTTGCCGAGTTTTGTTGAGACAAGCGATTTTGGCTTGATTGGAGCGGATAAAATTCTTGCAAACGGAAACGCGGTTAATAAAATCGGTTCGAAAATAATTGCGCTTGCTTGCAAACATTACGCAAAGCCGCTTTACGCAGTTGCGACAAAAAATAAATTCACAAGTGAAAAAATTCTAACGCAAAAACCTCATCCGGTCTCCGAAATTATTGAAGATGCGCGCGCGAGGTTTTCCGTTGCTGAAAATATTTACTTTGAAGAAATCGAAGGCGATTTGATTACTGAAATTATTACGGATTAACCTTCCTCAACAACCTTATCGTAAAACTTTTTCAGCACGTCGATTGCGTAAGTCGGATAGAAAAAGCGGAAATCCTTGTATCCTTTAATTACCACAAACGCTTTCTTCGTGCGGATTATTTCCTCAATCAATTCTTCGGGAACGACGAAAAAAACGGTTTCGCTAATTCCTTTTACTCCTTCGACGTTGCCAACGGGAAACCTCGTGAGTTGGCAATTTTGTTCGTAACCGTCGATTGAAATTTTTACCGATTTTATTTGCGGCAAATATCCGCCGAGAAATTTTATTCCGAAAATAAATCGCTCGCCTTCTTTTTTCTTTTCGTAATTGTATTGCGCGTAAAGTTCAAAAGGAATGTCGCTTGTCGGTTCTCTTATTAAAAATTCGTCGGAACTCACGACGTAATATTTTTTGTTCTCGTCCTTAAATTTCTTTACGATTTTCACGTTGTGGGAACACGAAATAAATGTTAGCGCGAAAATTGAAAGCAGTATTGCGTTGAAGAAAAATTTACTTTTTGTCGTCATCTTCAATCTCCTCGAATTCCACTTCGATAATATCTTCTTCCGAATATTCAAATTCTTCTTCCACCGCTTCGTCTATCGGTTCTTCGATGTGCCTTCTGTGTTTAACGTCCGGTCGCGTGCGCGCAACGCCGTTGAACGCGCGGGAAAGATTTCTCAAAACTCCGCTTACCGCGAAAAACACAAGCAGAACAGGAATCAGCAAAATCAATATTAATAAAAAGAAAAACGGCATCAGATACTCATTCTCGGATTAAAATATTCGATGAAACTTCTGTCTTCCCTTAAAATCTGTTTATACAATTCTTCGAAATCTTCTTGTCGGTTTACGAAATCGATTTCGGTTGTGTTTACGATTAAAAGCGGCGTCGTGTTGTATTTGAAAAAATAATTGTTGTACGCCTCGTGAAGTTCGCGAATGTAACTTTTGGTAATGTTGCGCTCGAAATTCCGTCCGCGCTTTTTGATGTTGTACATCAAGCGCTCGACGCTCGATTGCAGAAAAACAACCAAATCGGGCTTGCGGATGTTGCGTTCGAGCAAAGGGAAAATCGATTCGTAAAGTTTCAATTCGTCGCTGTCCAAATTCATATATGCGAAAATTTTGTCCTTCCAAAAAATGTAATCGGCGACGGTGTATTCGGTAAACAAATCCTGTTGCGATAAATTTTCCTGCTGTTTGTAGCGGTTAATCAAAAAAAACATTTGCGTTTGGAACGCGTATTTTTCGGGGTTGTCATAAAACTTTTCCAAAAAGGGATTTGTCTCGAATTCTTCCAAAATCAATCTGGCGTTGAGTTTGGATGCAAGCAATCGCGCCAACGAGGTTTTGCCCGCTCCAATCACTCCTTCTATTGCGATGTATTTGATTTCCGGCATTTGCTCAAACCGTTTTTATTTTCTTCAAAATATAATGATTTTGCAGATTATTAATAAACGCCGAAACGGTTTTTCCGTAACCCGGAATTTCAACGTCGCCGGCGATTTCCATAAGCGGAACCAACACGAAATCCCTTTTAGTCATTTCTTTGTGGGGAACCGTTAGTTTTTCGTATCCGATTATTTCGTCGTTAAAAAGCAGAATGTCAATGTCGATTTCGCGCGGCGCCCAGCGGTAACTTTTTTTCCGTCCGAGTTTTTTCTCGATGCTTTTCACGAAATCGAGAAAACCGTAAACGTCAAGCGTTGTGTGAACTTCCGCGACGGCATTCACGTAATTGTCGCCGTCGTTTCCCAAGGGTTTTGTTTCGTAGAAAGACGAAATTTTCGCAACTTCAGAATTTCCGGAATCAAGCGCTTCCAATGCCTTTTTAATAAAAGCGATTTTATCGCCGATGTTAGAACCGAGTCCGCAATACGCTTTATTCATTTCTCGCTTTCGTAACTTCGGCTTCCACGTGTTTGATTACGCCGCCAATCGGCACGTTCGATTTTCTGATGCGAACCGTAACTTTGTCCAATTGCGGATAATCGCGTAAAAGTCCGTTTGCAATTTTTACCGCAATGGTTTCAATCAAATAATATTTTTTTTCGTTAATCTTTTTTTCGATGTAATTGTAAACTTGCTGGTAATTTACGGTTTTTTTCAAGTCGTCGTTTTCGGCGGCGTCGGTAAAATCGAAATAAAGTTCGACGTCGGCTTCGTATTTCCCGCCGATGCTTTGTTCTTCGCTCATTGCGCCGTGATAAGCGTAAAAAACGGCGTCCTGAATTCTTATTACGCTACGCATTCTTTTTCTCCCGAATGAAATTTTTTAATCCTTGAAAATTAGCCAATAAAACTCCGCTTAAAACCAACGCGGATGCGACGTAAATTCTTTCGTTAAAAGTTTCGTTCAAAATTAACCATCCCAAATATACGGCAATAATCGGCGTTATGAACGACGAAAGCGAAAGTATTACGACGTTCATGCGTTTCATCAGCCAGTAATATGTCGTAAAGGTAAGAACCGAACCGAATAGCGCAAGGTAAGTTATTGCCAACAAACCTTCGGCGTTAAATAATTGATGCGGAATTTTTTCCAACATTAACGAAAAAAACAAAACGATAAATCCGCTTGCAAGGAACGGATAAAAATTCATCTGTAAAACGCTTACGTTTTTCCCGTGTTTTTTCAAGTAAACGGAAACGTACGCTTGAATTGCAGAACTCAGAAGAATAAGAAAAATTCCAGTAAGCGCGTCAAAATTGCTCGTTGCCAAATCGTTCCAGAAAATAATTACAATTCCCGTAAAGCCCAAAACAACGCCAAAAATTTTATAAACGCCAACGGAATCTCCGAGCATAATTCGCGAAAAAATTACGACAAATAGCGGAAAAGTAGCAAACAGAACCGCGCCAAGTCCGCTTGATACCGTTTGTTCCGCGTAAAAAACAAGCGCAAACGGAATGCTGTAAGAAAATATGGTGAGATTTAGAAATATCTTAATATTCTTTTTATCGAAATAAACTCTTTGTCCGCGCAAACGAATAAGAAGATACAATCCGGCGCTTGCGATGAAAAAGCGAACGCTTGTGGCAAGAAGCGGCGGATAATGTTCCAACGCGAATTTCATCGCAAGCCACGTTGAACCCCAAACCGCGCAGATTATTACGTATCCGATGATTATTTTTAATTTTTCCATAAAAAATTGGCGAATAGTTAATTTTGTCGCGACAAATGGCAAAGTTGTCCCGTCAATATCGTTCCTCGATTGCCGCTTCGCCGCGGCGAATTCCCCTCTAATAGAGGGGTGGATTCCGACTTATTCCGACTTGTCGGGAGAAGTCGGAAGACGGGGTGTGGATAAATGCACAAATTCAAAGTTTATTTCGCTTTGCCGCGGCGGAATTTCAACTTAGTGCACAAACAAATTAAAATTAAAGGTCAAATGTAAATAAAAAACTTTTAACTTGATATTTGATAAGGTTCTAAGT
>WGAL01000419.1 GCA_015494845.1 Melioribacteraceae bacterium | reverse complement strand
TCGGCATTCTCTACGGCATCGGCGTGTTCGGATTAAAAAACCGTTTGGGAATTACGCAAAAACACGCAAAGGAAATTATCGACACTTACTTCCGCACTTTCACGCGCGTAAAGCAATTTATGGACGATTCGATTAACTTTGCGCGGGAACACGGCTACGCGAAAACTTTGCTCGGCAGAAGGCGGTTCTTGCGAAACATAAACAATTCGAACGCGGTAATCCGGCAATTTGAGGAACGCGTGGCAATCAATATGCCTATTCAAGGAACGGCGGCGGATATGATAAAAATTGCGATGATAAATATTCACAACGAATTGAAACGACGAAAGGCAAAAACGAAAATGGTTCTGCAAGTTCACGACGAACTCGTTTTCGATATTCACAAAGACGAAATCGACGAACTTACGCCGGTAATAAAAGATTTAATGGAGAACGCGTTAAAACTTAACGTTCCTGTAAAAGTCGATATCGGTATCGGGAACAATTGGCTTGAAGCGCATTAGATTTAGGAGGCGAAAATGATTGAAATATCGGACGAACTGAAAAGGCGGTTGAAAAACGCCGATAAAATTTTGTTTTTTACCGGAGCCGGAGTTTCCGCCGAAAGCGGAATTCCGACTTTCAGAGGCAAAGACGGACTGTGGAAAAAATTCAGTCCCGAAGAATTGGCGAGTTACGATGCGTTTGTGAAAAATCCCGATTTGGTTTGGGAATGGTATCAGTTCCGCCGTGAAACAATTCGCAAGGCGGAACCGAACGACGCGCACAAAGCGATTGCTGAATTTGAGAAAATTTATCCGGACGTTACCGTTGTTACGCAAAATATCGATAATTTACACCGGCGCGCCGGAAGTTCGAATATTCTCGAATTGCATGGAAATATCGAAAAAAATTATTGCGTCAATTGCGGCAAGCGTTTCGATTATGTTGAGTTCGAAAACACAAACGAAACGCCGAAGTGTGACGCTTGCGGCGGAAATATTCGTCCTGACGTGGTTTGGTTCGGCGAAGCGCTTCCGCAAGATATTTTTAAGCGCGCGGAACAAAAGGCGATGGCGTCGGAAGTTTGTTTTGTAGTAGGAACTTCGGCGATTGTTTATCCCGCGGCGATTATTCCGTACAAAGCGAAAGAATACGGCGCTTACGTCGTTGAAGTAAATATACAATACACCGACTTCACGCCGGATGCGGACGAATCGTTTTTCGGAAAAGCAGGGGAAATTTTGCCGGAGTTATTAAATCTGGCGAAAGAATTTCACCGCTAAGCCGCGAAGACGCAAAATGGCTACCTTCAAGGTACTTGTTCCTTGAAGGTGATGATTGAAAAGTTATTTTATTTTACCTTCAAGGAGCGAGCGCCTTGAAGGTAAATTTTTATAAGAAATCTCAAATCATAAACATTTAATTCTTAAATTTGCAAATTCAATTTGTCCGTAAATGATAATCGGAAATAATTAAATGAAATTCGATAAAAAGGAAGTTTTTACAATATCAAATTTTGTATCGCTTTTGCGCGTGCTGTTGTTTATCCCGATTTACTTTGCGCTGCAAAAAATTACCGAAGGTTACGAATACCGGCTTTACGCGGTTTCGCTATTTATCTTGGCTTACATTACCGATGTTTTGGACGGTTATCTCGCGCGCAAGCTCAATCAAATCAGCGAAGTGGGAAAAATCATCGACCCGTTTGCGGATAAAATTTTAATTGCGCTGATTGTGATCAATTTGTATTTGATTGGCGAAATCACGCCGCTCTATTTCTTCGTAATTTTGGGACGCGACCTTATAATTTTCACCGGCGGAATTTTCGTAACGAAAAAACTCGGCTACGTTCTCTCTTCCAATTACACCGGAAAAGCGACGGCGCTTTTGATTGCGCTCTTCCTTTTAATTACGGTTCTTAACGCAAAAGAATATGCGCCTTTATTGTATTATTCGCTTTATTATATTACGATTGCAATGAGTTTTGTCTCGGTTTATGTTTACGCGTCGAGAGCGATTAAAAAAATTAAAGCAAAAGGAAATAAGTAATGGGATTCGGAAGCAATTTCAGTTTCGGCAAGTTAAAAAAAGGTTTGGCAAAAACACGGGAAAAATTTATCAACACAATTACGGAAACTTTTACCGGAAAGGCGAAAGTCGATGAAGAACTTCTCGAGGAACTCGAGGAAATTCTCGTTACAAGCGATATTGGAATTGACATCGCGATGGATTTGGTCGAACGCGTGCGCGAATCTTTGCTTGGCGAAAGAGACCGCTCGCCTGAGCGTTTGATTCAAATTCTTGAAAAACATATGACGAAAATCTTGCGCGAATACGAAGAGCAAACGGAAATCGAAACGCAAATCGGCGAGCAAAAACCGTTTGTGATTATGGTCGTGGGCGTAAACGGCGCAGGCAAAACGACTACAATCGGGAAACTCGCGTATAATTTTAAGAAGTCCGGATTAAACGTTGTAATCGGCTCGGGCGATACTTTCCGCGCGGCGGCGAACGAGCAGCTCGATGTTTGGGCGGAACGCGCCGGCGTAAAAATAGTGGAAAGCAAGCGCGGCGCCGACCCGGCTTCCGTTGCGTTCGAAACTTTAAATTACGCCGTAAAAGAAAACGCCGACGTCGTGTTGATTGACACAGCCGGAAGACTTCACACAAAACACAATTTAATGGAAGAACTCGCAAAGATGAAGCGCGTTCTGAAAAAAGTTTTGGATTACGCGCCGAACGAAGTTTGGCTTGTGGTTGACGGAAGCACCGGACAAAACGGATTAATTCAAGCGCGCGAGTTCAGTAAATTCACCGACATCACCGGATTGATTGTAACCAAATTGGACGGAACGGCGAAAGGCGGAATAATTTTCCAAATTTGTTCGGAACTGAAAATTCCGGTTCGTTACATTGGCGTTGGCGAAGGAATTGAAGATTTGCAAACATTCAAGCCGACCGAATTCGCGAAAGCTTTCTTCGGGAAAAACGAAAATTAAAGCAACGGTAATTTTTTGAAAAAAGATTTTTTGATAATAGTAAATCCAAAAGCTGGAAAAGGGAAAGCGGGAAAATATCTCGATGTAATTCACCGCGAGGCAATGAAATCGGGTGTTTCGTTCGATATTCTAATTACTTCAAAACGCGGCGAGGCAACCGGATTTGCGGCGGGAAATCTCGACAAATACGAAAATTACATTGCAGTCGGCGGCGACGGAACGGTAAACGAAGTAATTAACGGTTACGATATTAATCACGAAAACTTACCAACCTTCGGCGTTCTTCCTCTGGGAAGCGGAAACGATTTCGGAAAGTTTATGCACGGGAAAACAAGCCCGAAAGAAATTCTGAAAAAATATTTTTACGGAAAATTCGAGCACAAACATTCCGATTTGGCAAGTGCTGAAATTACAGAAGAAGACAACGTAAAAATTAAATTCAAATTTATCAACGCGCTCGGGATTGGGTTCGATTCGTTTGTGGCAAAAGAAAATCTGAACACGAAAATTTTAAGCGGAATTGCTTCATACGTTCTCGCAGTGATTTTGAGCTTGAAAAAGTTCGACGGCGTGAGAGCAAACATAACTGCCGACGGGAAGAAGATATTAGAGAATAAAAATCTTCTTTTGATTACGATTGGGAACAACAAAACAAGCGGCGGCGGTTTTTACTTAAATCCCTACGCGGAAGTGGACGACGGTTTGCTCGACGTTACTACCGTTCCGCACAAAACGCCGTTGCAAATTTTGCGCAGTCTTCCTTTAACTTTAATTAACAGAACAGAAAAAGTTGAAGGTTTTGAACACCGTAACGCAAAAAAAATTTTTACGGAACTTTTGAAACCTTATATTGTTCACGCAGATGGAGAAATTTTTTCTGATAAAGCCAAAACCGTTAAAATTGAATTGCACGAGAAAAAAATTACGTTGATTGCATAATGTTTATGAAACGCCCTAAACATAAGGTTTTCGAATACATTCCGAGATTTTACAATCCTGAAGAGGACGAAGAATTAAAGGAACGCGAAAGGCGAAAACGCCGTCTTGGTTTCCGTAGAAATTCGAAAATCAAAAAAAGACGCGGCTCGACGGTAATTTATCTTGTTCTAATAATTTTAATAATTTACCTTTTCCTGAAGTTTAATGTAGGGA
>WGAL01000418.1 GCA_015494845.1 Melioribacteraceae bacterium | reverse complement strand
ATATAAAATCAAGTAAAATATTGGAGGAAAAATGATTTCCGAACGTATGGCAAAAGAACTAAACAAACAAATTAACGCAGAAATGTTCTCATCGTATCTTTATTTGTCTATGTCGGCATTTTTCGAAAAAGAAGGCTACAAAGGTTTTGCCGCTTGGATGCGCGCGCAAGCGCAAGAAGAATACGAACACGCTTTGAAATTTTACGATTATTTAATCGATGTTGGCGGCGTTGTTGAACTCGAAGCAATTGAAAAACCGAAGAATACATGGGAGTCGCCTCTCGCAGTTTTTGAAGCGGCAAAAGAACACGAATTACATGTTACTAATTTAATCAATAATCTTGTAGCCGTTTCCATTGAAGAAAAAGATTACGCAACAAATATCTTTTTACAATGGTTTGTAACTGAACAAATCGAAGAAGTCGCGACTGTTTCTGAAATTATTGATAAATTCAAAATGATTGGCGAAAGAAACGAAAGTTTATATTTCCTCGATAAAGAATTGGGAGAAAGAAAAGTAGCAGGCAGCGAAAATTAATAAAGATAAAATTAAAACGTCATTGCGAGGAACGAAGTGACGAAGCAATCTATCGTTTTAACAACCTAAAGCTGAATATTCGACAGTTTGCCGCGTCACTCGCTACGCTCATTCCTCGCAAAGACACTCATTAATTAAACAAAAAAGCCTCTTCCGAAAAGGGAGAGGCTTTTTTCTTAAAAGTATGTTTCAGAGAATTACAAACGAATTCTGAAACCTGCGTTCCAAGTTCTTTCCATTCCTACGAAAACTTCAGCTCTTGTCGCGCTGTGTTTTTTGCCGTCTCTCCAAGCATTGTAATGACTTTCGTCTCTTGCGTCTGATACATAGAGTTCGTTAAGAGTATTAAAGACATGAGCGAAAACTTCAAATCTCATACCTGCCAATTTAAACGGTAAGTTGTATCTAAAGTGTAAATCAAGCAATCCGTAATTCGGAACTTGCCAGCTTTGCGCTCTGTCGTTTTCGTCCGTTCTGCTAAACGGATCCCAATCGGCATAGAAGTTTGCATTATATCTGTAAACTGCTTGCGCCGTCAATCCTTTAACAGGATAGAACGAGAATGAGAAAGCCATTTGGGTTTGAGGAGCGTCGCCGACTTTCAAACCGTCAACGTAGAATTTGTAAGTAATGGTAGTGTCGCGACCGTTATCGGTATCGAAATCTTTGTAAGTACCTTCAACGTCGTTTGCATATTTCCAGTTGCCGAAAGAGAAGGCACCGTCAAAGCGGAAGAAACGAACAGGTTGCCAAGCAATTTCGGCTTCAATACCCATATGGGTTGAGTTCATTCCGGTTAAGAATACCAATCCGTAGGTACTGTCGGAAACTTGAACGAATTTACTTTGCGCTCTGTCTTTCCAACTTGTGTAATATCCGTTCAATTTCAAGGTTAAAGTATTAACCGTATAATTTATGCCGGCTTCAAAACTGGTGAATTTTTCGTTTTCAGGATTATCGGTATAAACGCCGTGACGGTCGTCGATAACCGCGTCAAAAATCGGCACTTTGGAAACGTAACCGAAGTTTGCGAATGCGGAGAATTCAGGAGTAAATCTATAATTTGCTCCGGCTTTAAATTGGTAACCATTATATGCTCTTGGATCAAGCACTAATTCATTTCCGTCTGCACCTTTATGGAAGTGATCGGTGAATTTGTATTTGATTGTTGACCAAGCCAATGTTGCATAAGTAGAGAAAATGGGAGTTGCGTATTCAGATTGCCAATAAGCGCCAAACCATTTTACATCGTTTGTGTTGTAGTAAGCGATTTTATCGCCTAATTTTTTGTAGTAAGCGTTACCGGATTCGAATTCGTTTCCGTTGTAATAGTAGTAATCGCCGCCTAAAAGATCGCGAACTTCACGGAAGTGCTCGATTTGAGCTGTACGACCGTCAATACCGAAAGTCATTCTGACTTCGTCGTTCATTTTGTAAATTGCTTTTGCCAACAAACCGACAGTCCATTGTTGGTTGACGCTGTTTCTCAAAATACCTTTTGAAACGTTTCCGCCAATTGTAGAATCATAATTTGCGGAGTTTTGCGCAATCGTCGCGTTCCAATCGGCAACTCTTGAAGGACCAGAATAATCCCATTTCAAACGTCCGTATGTTCCGCTACCGCCGCCAGTACCGCCGGAATAGTAAAGAGTAGTGTATAAACTAACTTTTTGTGAAAGGTTTGAATACCAGTTCAAGTTAACTTGCGGTTTGTGGTAGTAGTTTTCTCTTTCGTTGATGAAGTTAGGATCGTGTCTGTCACCGGTTGAACCGTTCCAATATTGTTTCCCCTTATATGTAGGATCAACAACGTTCCAGTTTTCGTTGTATCTTCTGCCTTTTTCCGGGAATCTGTCGAAGTAAGCAGTCCAATCAGAGTCTGGCATATCAACTAATTCTTTTACATAATCGTGGCTGTAAGCCGCAATATTTTGTTTGTAAAGATTTTGACCGTGACGTTGAGGTGCTCCAACAGCGTATAATTCCAAGCGGTTGTTTTCGTTAATGTTGTAGGAAGCGCCAAAATAGTATGCCCATGCGTCTGTCCAAGTTTTGTCAATAACGCCGTCGCCAACTTTTCTAACGATACCGAGCGTCATTGCCCATTTGTTATTAATTAAACCGGTGTGTCCGTACAAGCTTGATTTCATGAACGCGCCGCTACCGAATTCTTGCTTAAAGCTGAATCCTAAATCGTGAGCGGTCGGATCGGTGATAATGTTTAATGTACCGCCGATAGAAGGAGTAGCCAAGTTAACAGCGGTCAAACCTCTTTGCAACTGAATTGAAGAAGTTGCATCGCCAAGTCCGTCCCAGTTTGACCAATAAACCCAACCGTTTTCCATATCGTTTACAGGAACACCGTTGATCATGACGGCAACGTTTCTTTGGTTAAAACCACGAACATTGATACGCGCATCGCCGGCGCCGCCGCCTTGTTGGGTTGCATAAACCGACGGAGTAGTGTTCAAAACCATCGGAATGTCTTGCGAACCGAGTTTTAATTCCATATCTTTTTTCTCAACCGTGGAGAAAGCAACAGGAGTTTCTTGTTCTTTTGCTCGGTCGGCAAGAACGGTAACATTCAATGAAAATTGTTTGTCTCGAAGTTCGAAGTTAACCTCAACGTTCTTTTGAACGTCAACGGTTACTTCTTTCTTTTCAAAACCAATATAGCTACAAACGATTGTGTATTTACCGGCATCTACTTTGAATGAGTAGTGACCGTTTTCGTCTGTAGCCGCACCGATATAGGTGCCTTTTACAACTACGTTTGCACCGACAAGTTTCTCGCCGTTATCGGCATTCGTTACAGTACCGGAAACGGTGTACTTTTGTGCAAACAATGCGGATGTTAAAAATAACATCGCAAAGACAAGGAGTTTGTAAGACTTAGCCATAGAACTTCCCTTTTGTTTTGTGAGTTAATATGTTGTTTGTTGAATTCAAGTGTAATCGAAGTGAGATTTCTAACGGTTGTGAAAAGGTGAAAGGATAACTTTCTGTCACAATAAAATATTGACAATTTTTATGAAAATTTGTGATGCCGCAGATATTTAGATTTTTCTTTATCACTAATTCATTGTTATTTTTGTAGTGCCAAAACTTAATAAAA
>WGAL01000417.1 GCA_015494845.1 Melioribacteraceae bacterium | reverse complement strand
CATAATAGGTTAGTATGACAAACGAGATCTTAGAAAAACTGAAAAAAATAAAATTAGTCGTAACGGATGTTGACGGCGTTTTAACAGACGGAGGATTTTATTATTCCGAAGAGGGAATTTCTCTAAAAAAATTTAATGTTAAGGACGGAATGGGATTTCGTTTGTTAAGACAAAATAATTTTTTAACCGGAATTATCACTACCGACACAAGCCGATTTATTACGCAACGCGCCGAAAGACTAAAACCTGATATTTTCATAACCGGAACATGGGAAAAATTAGAAGAATTAAAGCAAAAACTTAAAGAATATAATTTACAATTGCAGAATGTCGCATACATTGGCGACGAGATTAACGATAGCGAAATAATTGATGCAGTGGGATTTTCAGCCGCGCCAAACGACGCTGTTGATGAAATTATTGAGAAAGTCGATTACGTTTGCAAAAGAAAGGGCGGGGAAGGCGCATTCCGGGAATTTGCGGATTTAATTATTAAGAACGTTAAATAGTAATTTAGTTTAATTTCCCCGTAATACTGCGAAAGCGCAATTTCCAAACCATAAAAACTGCTTCCCTCACAATAGCTTTTGACATTTTTGACGAACCTTCCACGCGGTCGGTGAATACAATCGGGATTTCTTTAATTCTAAAACCTTTTTTCCAAGCTTTGTAATTAATTTCAATTTGAAAAGCGTAACCGTTCGAACGGATTTTATCGAGATTAATTGATTTCAAAACGTCAATGCGAATTGCTTTAAATCCGCCGGTTGCGTCCTTTACTGGCAAACCTGTAATAATTCGCGTATAAACATTTGCGAAATAACTTAATAACAAACGGCTCATCGGCCAATTAATGACATTTACGCCTTGAATGTATCTGCTGCCGATTACCAAATCGGAATCTTGAAGAGATTCTACCAAATCCTTTATTTTATCCGGGTCGTGGGAAAAATCCGCATCCAATTGAACAACGGCATCAAATCCATTTTCAATAGCATATTTGAACCCGGCAACGTAAGCTGTGCCGAGCCCGAGTTTTCCTTCTCTTTGAATAAGATGAATTTTTTTATCGGATTGCATTCTTTCGGCAACATATTTCCCGGTCCCGTCAGGCGAATTATCATCAACAATCAAAACATCATATTTCGGATATGTTTTGCGCAACTTTTCTAACAACGATTCGATGTTGTCAATTTCGTTGTATGTCGGAATTACGATTAATATTTTTTCCGGTAATAATTTCATTCTTCAAAATGTCCTTTGCCTAATAAAACGGTAAAAACTGTTCTGAATAAAATTTTAAGATCCATTCTAATCGACATATTTTCAATGTAAAACAAATCGTATTTTAATTTTGTTTTTACGTCTTCAATACTTTCATCATATTTGTGTTTAACTTGCGCCCAGCCGGTGATACCAGGTTTGACAAGCAATCTTCTTTTGTAAAAAGGAATTTCTTTCGCGAATTTTTCTACAAAATAAGGTCTTTCAGGGCGCGGGCCTACCAAACTCATTTCTCCTTTCAAAACATTTACCATTTGCGGAATTTCATCAATTCTCACTTTTCTAATAAACTTGCCGACTTTCGTAATTCTCGGGTCGTTTTTCCCGGCCCAAACCGGACCGGTTTTTTTCTCGGCATCGTTTATCATTGACCTGAATTTGTAAATATTAAAAATTCTTCCGTTAAGCCCAACTCGCTCCTGCTTAAAAATTACAGGCCCAGGCGATTCAAGTTTTATTAAGATAGCAGTAATAATTGAAATTGGCAACGATAAAATTAAAATTATTAGCGAAACTACAATATCCATTAATCTTTTTAGTTTCCGCTCCCATTCGGTCATAAGTTGCGGATTTATTTCCATCAACGGAACTTCATAAACCGATGACTTTCTTACTTGTCCTGTTACGATTTGGTATAAGTCAGGAACAATTTTTATTGAAACGCCAAGCGAATCAAATTTTGCGATAATATTCATTATCGTTTCTTCGTCATTTTCGAGCAACGCAACAATTGTTTCTTTTATGTTCCGTTCTTTAACAATTTTCGGAATTTCATCAATCGTCCCAATAACAGGAATTCCTTTGTATTTTTTCCCTAAATTGCTCTTATTAACTGCGATAAACCCAACCGGGTCAAGTCCGAGTTGTTTGAATTTTAACAATCTATCAACAACTTCCTTGGAGCGTTCGTTAAAACCGATTAGCAAAGTATTTCTTCGCCCGATTCCTTTAATTAACAAATAACGCTGTAAACTGCGTATAAATAATCTTCCGCTTCCTACAAATACGAATAGAATTCCCCAGTAAATTAAAATCAGATATCGCAAACTGTGGTGTTGATGTTTGGCGCCGGCGTCGTCGAAGAAAATTAAAGCAAATAAAATAAATACGCCGATGAATGTAGTTTTGAACAATTTGGAAAGTTCGTCAAAACGGGAAGAAGCAAACCAAGGGCGGTACATTCCAATTGAGGCGAAAAGCAGAAGCCAATACAAATAAATAACGAGCATCGGAAGAAGAAATTCCGGACGGCTCAACATCACAAAAGCGCCGCTTTCGACCCGGTAGTAGTAATAAACTATCCACGCCAGATTAATTGTAATAAAATCCGTAACAATTACAAATATCTTTTCAAGCGTTTTGTTCATTGCGGATTTGCTAACTCAATTCAACTTGTTTCGCTATTGTTTCGCCGATTGCCAAACTTGCCGTCGCCGCCGGCGAAGGCGCGTTAAGAACGTGAATTATTCTTTTGTTGCGCTCAATGTAAAAATCGTCCAACAAACCGCCTGTTCTGTCGCACGCTTGCGCTCTTACTCCGGCGCCGCCTTGCGCCAAATCGTCTTCGGTAATTTCCGGCAATAACCTTTGCAATGCTTTCACAAACGCTTTTTTCGAAAACGAGCGGCGAAACTCGCCGAAACCGGTTCTCCAATATTTTTTCGCAACTTTGAGAAATCCCGGCCAAGTAAAAGTTTCTACCGTATCCGACCAACTGAAATCCGTTTTACGGTAGCCTTCTCTTTTAAATGCAAGAACCGCGTTCGGGCCGGCTTCGACTTTACCGTCAATCATTCGCGTAAAATGAACGCCGAGGAACGGAAAATTCGGGTCGGGAACCGGATAAACAAGATTGTTGATTAAATTTCTTTTCTCGGGTTTAATTTCATAATACTCGCCGCGGAAGGGAATAATTCTAACCGAAAGACCCGGAACCGTTTTTTTCGCCACCCGGTCGGAATGTAAACCTGCGCAAGTAATTAAATATTTGCTTGTGTAAACTTTGTTGTTTGTAATAATTTCCACTTCGTCGGTTTTCTCGGTGCAAGCTTTCGCTTGAGTATTGAACAGAATTTCGCCGCCGTTTTGTCTGATAAAATCGGCGTATTTTTCGGCGACTTTTTTGAAATCTATAATTCCCGTTTGCGGAACGTGAATTCCTTTTATTCCGTTTACGTGCGGCTCGTATTCTTTAATTTCATTTTCATTCAATAATTTTAGATTTGTCAAACCGTTTTCAAGCCCCCGTTCGTAAAGCGTTTTGAGATACGGAAGTTCTTTTTCTTCGGTTGCAACGATTACTTTGCCGCAAATATCGTATTCAATTTCGTTTTGATTGCAAAAAGCAAGTAATTTTTCATAACCTCTGCGGCAATTAGTTGCTTTCAAACTTCCGGGTTTGTAGTAAATTCCCGAATGAATTACGCCGCTGTTGTGTCCGGTTTGGTGAGCGGCTACGCGATTTTCTTTTTCGAGAATTAAGATTTTAATTTTCGGATTTTGCTCAATCAAATTTACGCCGGTTGCCAATCCGACAATTCCGGCTCCGACAATAACAACATCGTAAGGCATAAGTGAAAATTCCTACTTAAATATTAAAATTATTGTAGCGGCGGCGGCAATAATTGAAGCAATGCGAGCGGTTCTCTTCAAATAAAAATCGAAGTTACGCGGAACGTCTTTCGGCACCCAAATAAAATCGCCTGATTCGATTTTATAGTTGCTGTCGCTGTCGGTCATATCAATCCACGCCTTGGATTTTCCCTTAATCAAATATATTTCGTCTTTTGCCCTTTTGCCGATTCCTCCGGCTTTTGCGATATAATAATCGTAGCCGGCGCCGTCTTTGTATTTGAAATAGCCCGGATTCATTACTTGTCCGTAAACATAAACAAGTTTCGTTAATTCGGGAATAATAATAATATCGCCGTCTTTAACGATAAAATTACCTTCGCTGGAGCTGTCGTCCAAAACTTCCGTGAAATCAATTCCGCCTTGCGCGCTGGAAAGACGCAACATATTATCGGCGGTAAAAACGACCGAATCTTCCGGAATAATGTCCGCCATTCTTTGCAATTCCAAAATATTTGTTTTCGGGTCGAATAGTTTTTCCAACGGAGTTTCCTGATTTTCTTTAATCGGCAATTTTTTCTGGGCAAAGAAGTCTTTGTCCAATTCAGATTTTATCATAAAAGCGCCGCGAATTAATCTCGCATTTCTCAAGTCCGCCGTCTTCTTAAATCCGCCCGCTTTATTAATAACTTCTTTGATTGTCGTGCTGTCCTTGGTGATAAAAATATAGCCGGGTTTATTAACTTCTCCGAGAACCAAAACTTTGTAGTTCCGTTTTAACGAAGCTTGCGCGACGACTCTGATTCTATCGCCGCGTTGCAGTTTGAAATTTGCGTCGTCAAGGTTTATTCTAATTACATTTTCTTTCTTGCCGTCAAAACTTAGCCGCGAAATTTCCACGTAATCTATTTTTTTATACGCGTCGCTGACGCCGCGCGCAAACAACAAAGCGTCGCCAAAAGTATCGCCTTCGACATATTGAAAAGTAACCGGTTTATTTACCGCGCCGGTAACCTCGACAAAATCAAGTTCTTTTTTGTAAGCGGGAAAAATAAGCACGTCGTCGTCCTTCAAATACGGATTATATTTGAAATCGCCGGTTAATCTGAATTTTTCCAAGTCGATAATTTGAGAACTTCCGTCGTTGTGAACCAATTTTATTCCGCGCTTTGCGTAGTTCGAATATTTATCGAGAACCACTTGGATTAATTCGGGCGTTCTCGCGGCGGAAAGTTCCGCTTGTCTTGCTTGGTTAAACATTCGCGTAACAAATTGGTCAACCCGCTCGGTAGCCGATGCGGGAAACGTTCCGGTAATTACAAAATCGCCGCCGAGCGTAACGGAAATTGTCGTCATATTTAGTAATTGCGATGCATCGTCCGTATTCATCGTTGTTTGGGAATAATGCAACGCGGTAAAAACAAACAAAATCAAAAAGATTTTTTTTGCCATTCTATCCTCTGTTTTCGTAAAGAGTTTTATAATAATTCTGATATTCGCCGGAGATTATCCGTTCCCACCATTCGCGGTTTTCGAGATACCACTCAACGGTTTTTCTTATCGCTTGTTCAAACGAAAATTCCGGTTTCCAGCCCAATTCGTTTTGTATTTTGGAAGAATCGATTGCGTAACGTCTGTCGTGTCCCGGGCGGTCGGCGACAAACTCAATTAAACTTTCCGGTTTTCCGAGAATTCCAAGAATAAGTTTAACAATCTCAATATTTTGCATTTCGTTGCTTGCGCCTACGTTGTAAACTTCGCCGGGTTTTCCGTTTTCCAGAACCGTTTCAACAGCGCGATTGTGATCGATTACGTAAATCCAATCTCTAACGTTTTTTCCGTCGCCGTAAACGGGAAGTTTTTTATTGTGCAAAGCGTTGATAATCATAAGCGGAATTAATTTTTCCGGGAACTGATAAGGTCCGTAGTTATTTGAACAGCGTGTGATTGTAACGGGAAGACCGTATGTATGATGAAACGCCAACGCCGCCAAATCCGCACCGGCTTTACTCGAAGAATACGGACTGTTCGGCGAAAGCGGCGTATCCTCGGTAAACAATCCGGTTTCGCCCAAGCTTCCGTAAACTTCGTCGGTTGAAACTTGCAAAAACTTTTTTACGCCGTAATTTTTCGCCGCTTCGAGCAAAACATCGGTTCCAACAACGTTGGTTCTGTAAAAAATTTCGGAACCGAGTATGCTTCTGTCAACGTGGGATTCCGCGGCAAAGTTAATTACATATTCAATTTCATATTCGGAAAACAAAAAATTAACAAGTTCGCGATTAACGATATCGCCTTTGACGAAAACGTAATTCGGATTATTTTCCACGCTTTTGAGATTTTCGAGATTTCCCGCGTATGTTAATTTATCGAGATTTACGATAAAATAATCATCGCGTTTGCTTAAAATATGGTGAATAAAATTGCTGCCGATAAATCCGGCTCCGCCCGTAACTAAAACTCTTTTCATAATAATTCACTCTCTATTTTTGTTAAAAAACAAATAATCCTATTAATATTCCAACGTTGGCAAAAAATCCGTTTCCGCTAAAATTTGAAGGAACGTTGTTCAAATTTTGCTCGTTATAAACTTTCCAACTCTCCGCAATTGCGAATTGATACCCGATTCCGGTTCTAAAAGCAATTAAGCGGCTCAGTAAAAATTCGGCGTTTACGGTTGGCGCAAATAAAAAATATGAAGAGGAAATATCGATATGCTTTGCGTTCGCATCT
>WGAL01000416.1 GCA_015494845.1 Melioribacteraceae bacterium | reverse complement strand
CTTTATTTTTCCGCCGCGGATTTGGTTCTCGCGCGCGCAGGCGCATCGACAATTGCGGAACTCGCTCAACTCGGCTTGCCTGCGGTTCTCGTTCCTTCGCCAAACGTCGCGGCAAACCATCAATACAAGAATGCAAAAGAACTTGCTGATAAAGGCGCGGCAATACTTTTGAAAGACGATGAAATTTCGGATAAAATTTATGAAACGGTTTCCGGACTAATTGAAAACGAAGAAGAATTAGCGAAACTCAAAACAAACATCAAAAAATTCGCCGGCGAAAACGCGGCGGAAAAAATTGCGAAACAAGCGATTGAATTGGCTGAAAAATTTTAAGGTGAACGACTATGATGCAAAAATTTATACATAAAATTCATTTTGTTGGAATCGGTGGAATCGGAATGAGCGGACTCGCCGAAATACTATTAAATCAAGGATTTGAGATTACCGGTTCGGATTTGAACGAAAGCGAAATTACCGAACGTTTACGGGAACTCGGCGTAGAAATAACAATCGGACACGGCGCGGAAAACGTGAAAGACGCGGACGCGCTCGTTTACAGTTCGGCGGTGAACGAGGAAAATCCCGAAGTGAAAGAAGCGTTGCGAAGAAAAATTCCCGTAATTAAACGCGCCGAGTTGCTTGCGGAAACAATGCGGATGAAATACGGAATCGGAATTGCTGGAACGCACGGAAAAACAACGACGACGTCGATGGTCGGACTTGTTTTAACCGAAGGCGGAATCGACCCGACGATAATCGTAGGCGGAAAACTAAGCGGACTCGGCGGAACGAACGCGCGACTCGGCAACGGCGAATACATTGTGGTTGAAGCGGACGAGTTCGACAGAACGTTTTTGCGACTTACGCCGACAATCGCGGCAATTACGACGTTGGAAAAAGAACATCTCGATATTTACAAAGACTTGGACGATTTGAAGGACGCGTTTATCGAGTTCGCGAACAAAGTTCCGTTTTACGGCTTCGTTACGCTTTGCCTTGACGAACCCGCGTTGCAGGAAATTATTCCGATGATAAACAAAAAAATAATCACTTACGGATTGAACCCGCAAGCGGACGTTCGCGCTTACGACTTAAAACACAACGAATACAACACTACTTTTACCGTTAATTACTTTGGCGAGGAACTCGGCGAAATTACGTTGAAAATTCCGGGAGCGCACAACGTAAAAAACGCGCTTGTCGCCGTTGTAATTGGTAAGGAACTTGGATTGGATTTCAGCGTGATAAAATCTGCGCTCGAAAAATTTTCCGGCGTTTACCGTCGCTTTGAAACTAAATATTCGAACTCGATTTTGGTTATTGACGATTACGCGCATCATCCGACTGAAATTAACGCTTCGCTTTCGGCGGTTCGCAACGGATGGAAACGAAGATTGGTAGCGGTATTTCAACCGCATCTTTATTCGAGAACGCGCGATTTTTACAAGGAATTCGGACGCGCGTTCTTGAATTCGGACATTTTTGTTTGCACAGACGTTTATCCGGCGCGCGAAGAACCGATTGAAAACGTAAGCGGCGAGTTGGTCGCCGAAGCGGCGAAAAATTTCGGACACAAGCACGTTATCTACGTTAAAGACAAAAACGACCTTCCCGACAAGTTAATGGAAATCGTTGAAGACGGCGATATCATTTTAACTATGGGCGCGGGCGACATTTGGAAATACGGCGAAGAATTTATTGAAAAATATAAATCGAAAAACGGCAAGTGAAATTCCGGTTCTGAAAAGAATGAGAAAAATAATTAAAATATTGAAAGCGTCTGTTTTCGTGGCAATTCTCGGAATGATTTTTTACGTCGCGTTTATTGTCGATTACGAACAGCCGTATAAAATAAACGTAATCGAAATTAACGGCGGCGAACATTTATCGACCGAGAAATATTTTTCTTACGCAGGATTGGACGATAAAAGCAAATACGACGAACTTACTTTGCCGATAATCAAAAGCCGTTTGGAAAAACATCCTTACGTAAAACGTGCCAACGTTTTATACGTAGGCGACGGAAAGGTTGAAGTGAAAATCACGGAAAAAGATTTTAGGGCAATTTTGATGACCGGCGACAAGGAATTTATTTTAACTTCCGATTTCGAGGTTTTGCCGGTTCTGCCTTACACGATGCAAATAAATATTCCCGTGATTACGGACAACAAATTAAGCGCAAAAATTAAGGCGTTCGATTACGTTGGGAAAAACAAAGAGTTGCTTCCGGTGTTAAAAATTTTCGACGTTATGAAAATGATTAATCCGCAATTGTTTGATAATTTGTCCGAAATAGCGCGGGTAAACGAGAAAGATTTTAACCTTTATTTCACGTTTGCAAATTACGATTTGATAATAGACAGAAAAAACGCAATCGACGAGATTTACAAATTCAACGCGCTTTGGAAATATCTTGACGGAAATTCGATAGTTGACGAATTGGACTACGTGGATTTGCGATACAAAGGAAAAATTTTTTTGGGATTTGAAGAAAAGACTGCCGAAGGAAATAAATCATGAAAAAGAATAT
>WGAL01000415.1 GCA_015494845.1 Melioribacteraceae bacterium | reverse complement strand
GAGATAGTGTTAGTATAGTAATAAAAGATTCTAAAGGAAAAATAATAGAAGAAGTACATCCAGCAGATAGTGTTCCTGATTGGCTTGTTATTGGCTTGTCTAACAAGTCTGCAAAACGGGCATTAAGAATTTATGGCAAAGAACGGCATACTTGGGCCGGACTATACAAACTCTATGAAATTATCGAAGATTCAGTTGGGGGATTGGATAAAATTGTGAAAAAAGGCTGGGCTACAAAATCATCCATAAAACGATTCAAACATACTGCCAATAGCCCAACTGCAATTGGTGATGAGGCGCGGCATGGAAGAGAGACCACAGCTGCCCCAAATAAACCAATGCAGTTGTCTGAAGCCCGTTCTTTAATAGAGATGCTGCTTATAAGATGGCTAAATCAACTCAATGAAAGAAAAGAAATGTCCTAACAAACGGGTGCACTTGACCGCCATTCCGCTGCGGCCTTCGGCCTTGCTCCATAGCGGCAAGTGACCCTGGACGTTAGGCTTACAAAAATCAAGGAGTTTGAAATGACGAGAGTTATAATATTATTAACAATATTTCATATAATGATATTTACTAATTCAATTGCGCAAAATAATATCCTATCGTTAGAAAATATCGGAAAAGACAATTGGCTGAAAATAGAAAAAATGTCTTCCGTGAAAGATGTTGTTAAAATTACGGATAAACGCAGCGGCTTGATAAGATATAAAAACATCGGGGAGATTACTCAAATAAAAAAGGGAGGCGTCGATACGACAAAAATAGATATAACAAACATAAACGATTCGCTATACAATCTAATGTATCGGTTCTGGTTCGACACCGATATTTCGGGACAAAGTTTTCAGCCGTCTCCGATTGAAGATATAAATAACAACGGCAACGCCGAAATCTACGGTCATATTTTCGAAGTGTATTACGGTCGAGAGATAGCGAATGACTTTGTGATATTTGAATTTAATCCTTCGCTTGAAACTTTCGATTCGGTATATACATTTGAGAGGGAAGGGGTAGGCGGATATTGCGGAGGCGTCCATGATATAAACGGAAATGGTAGAAAACAAATATGTTATATTAATATTGGTTTGACAGATTCCGTCTATACTCAGGCTAGCAATTATTATAAAAACGAAACGGAAAACGATTTGCCGACAATATTGGATTTTCAACACATTGAGCATAATCAGACCAATAATCATCGCTACGGGGATTTTAACAAAGACGGGGTTGTGGAGCAAATTTATTTCATTCAACCGTATGTTCAAATTTCACAGTATAACTCCGCAATAAATAATATGGAATTAGTATATGAATACGCCTTAGACGGGGCGATAGAGTATTACGGGGAGGGATTCTCGACGGAAGATATAGACGGAGACGGTTATCCGGAATTGGTATTCGGCGGAATGAACGGCGGATTGTTTGTCTTTGAATATCAACCCGAAGAAAGCCAATACGAGTTGGTTTATCACGAGGAAGACGTGGGGACGTACAATGTGTATTTGCATTTTAGCACTCAAGATATAGATGATAACGGCAAGAATGAGTTTTGGATAGGTGGCGACGCCTTTTATAACGGGCAAGGGATAACGCGGTTTACGTGCTACGAGGCAACCGGAGACAATCAATACGAGCCGGTTCATAGGATAGATATATACAATTTGTTTTCATGGTATGCGGGCAATATGTTTCCGATAGACATAGATAAGGACGGGAAAGAAGAAATATTTATGTGCGTTGATCAAAACATACTGATATTTAAGTTTACCGGAAGTCCGAATAATCCGTCGTATGAATTATACTACCATTGGCGTAATCCGAAAGCGAACGACGAGGATTGGGGATTAATCTATGGCGCAAGAATGTACGACCTTGACCATGACGGATATGAGGAAATTATTATTAACGGTAAATCCTCTACGCGTCCCGAAGAAGGTTTTGGGAAAGTTGAGTCATACGTATATAAACCGACAGAGTTGGTCTCTGCGGATGAGAATCATACGCCGGAATCAGACTTTAACTTGCGCCAGAATTATCCGAATCCTTTCAATCCGACGACAAGAATAAGATATGAAATTCCAAGTGAAAGTTTTGTGAAGTTATCTGCATTCAACATACTTGGAGAGAAAGTTTGTGAACTGGTAAACGAAAAACAAAGGAAGGGAACATACGAGGAGGATTTTGACGGACGGGGGCTTCCGAGCGGGGTATATTTTATAAAATTATCGGCAAAAACAAATTTTGGGATGTTCGAAAAAACAATAAAAGCTTTATTAATAAAATAAAAGGAGCTTGATTATGCCATGCTATAAATTTTATTAAAGGTGGTTTTGTTCGTTAAAAAAAGCGGACAAAACCACCGACATTGTAAGATATCTTCATACCAAGAAAAACACGCTACAATTACGCGGGGTTTCATCCGCTATTAAGCCGAAACTCCAAATTATCTAATTTAATTTAGGAGGTAAAAATATGAAAAAGTTCATAATCTTTCTTATGTTTTCAATTTCATTAAGCGCTCAAAGTTGGAATTCGATAGTAACGACTTCAATAAGCGACGCCGATAAAATCGAAAGCTTTACCGATAAAGACGGCGTTCACTTATTGGTAAAAACAACGTCAAATAAAATAAAGTATTATCTGCTTAATAGTTCCGGCTCGGTAATAAGAAGCGCCTTACTTTCTTCAAATGGCGATTTCCCCAATATTGTCGGCGATGCGGACGGAGGGAAGGTTTATGCTACATACCAAGAAGGTAATTACATTAAAACAAAATACTCAACAAACGCAGGCGTAAGTTGGACTACGTTAACCGGTATTTCAATCGGAGCAAACCAAACTTTACACGGCGTAGATGTCGTGCGTCATTATGATGAGACCCATATAGTTTGGACGACATATAATTCTTCGACGCACAATCACGAAGTGTTTTACAAAAGGTATGATTATCAAAACAATATAGGTAAATTTAAAAACGTAACAGATTATACGCCAAGCGAAGTCGGCAGTTTTCCTTCCATAACGGCGTCGGGGAATAAGATATATGTCGGTTATAACACGAGTTGGAATAGCAAAATTTATTTAAACGAAGGAGGCCCTAAAAACCGCGCTAAAAATCTTGATACCGACACTTGGCTTGCAACGGAATCAATCCCAAGCATAATGGGAAATGAATCAAGAATTGAATCGATATTCGCTACCGACTCAAAATTGTATTCAATTCCTTACATCGCCGATTCGCCAATACATTCTCAATTATGGATAATGAGTAGAGATTTAGATGGTTCGACTTGGGGCAATTATGAAATGTTTACAAGTTCATATTATGAACCGACTCAACCGGCAAAAGCAGTGGAGTTGGAAAATGACGAATTGTTCGTTTTTTATGATTTAAGCTGAATCGCCTATGAAAAATTTGACGGCAACGAGTGGAGTTTTGGCGGTTATATATCGTCGTCAAGTTCGTCTAAATTATTTGCTCCTTCCTCCGCCGGAAATGATATATATGTTGTAATGAAGGGAACAACTTATTTGGAATATCGTCAATATGACGCAAATCCCATTACTCCCCAATCTTTTGCCGGACAGAACTACAACAATAAGCCGAAATTAACTTGGGAATCGAATAAAGAGCCGGATATTCAATATTATGAAGTTTGGCGTCAAATGCGACTGGTTAATCAATTCTTTTGGGATGATTGGGAGCTGCTTGCAACAACTACTTCGACAAGTTTTACAGATAACGATATTTGGCTTGGCGGGGGAAGCGTAAATGGATGGGTAAGATATAAGATTCGCGCAAAAGATAAACACAATCACTTGTCCGATTACACGAACTACGTGCAATTTACATTTTACGGATTACAAAAACCGACGACACAAGGCGAAGAACAAATAACCGAGTATGCGTTATTTTCAAATTACCCGAACCCGTTTAATCCAAGCACGACAATAAGTTACCAATTGCCGAAAGAAAGTTTTGTTAATTTGGCGGTGTATAATTCATTGGGACAAGAAGTCGCGGTTCTTGTAAACGAAAGACAAACAAGCGGTAAATATTCTGTAAAATTTAATGCAAACAATTTACCAAGCGGTTTATATTTTTATCGGTTACAAAGCGGTGAGTTTAATTCGGTTCGAAAGATGATACTGACTAAGTAATATTTTAATTTTAGGGGCAAGCATAAGTTTGCCCCATAAATTTTAAATTTTGAAAGCCTAACTACGCCGTTATATGGCTAAGAATAGCAATTAGATATTTTTATAAAATAATTTATTGGCAAATTGTAATATTATTTTGTTAATAGTAATGTAGATGCTTGCCAATGTTTTTCCAATATTTGTCAGCAAATAAGAAGTGTTTTTAACCAATAAATGAGGTCAAAAAATGAAATATTTTAGTTATTTATTATTTTTTCTCCTAATTATTTTAATTTCATTTTGTGATGATGAACCAACTAAAGTTAAAACCGGAATAATTTATGTTTCGGTAGTTGATGAAAACAACTCTCTAGTTCCAAATGAAAAAATTATAGTCACTTCTGATAGCTTGGTTAAATACACAGATGCAAATGGAATATGTAAATTTGAAGTTGAACCAGGTGATTATTATGTCAATGCATATCTTCCGGGTCCGGGACCTGCCGGTTATTATTATCATAAACTAGTTATGGTTAAAAGTAATGAAACAATAAAAGTAAAGCTATTGGCTTGTCTCTCTTGTATGTAGCTAATCTACATAAACTGACAATTCATTTTTTAATCAATAAATAATTTACAAAAGAATTGAAAAAAAACATTCGCCATATAACCCGCTTTTCCACCCGACCGCTTTTACGCGAGGCGTGTTTTTCAAGTTGGGTAAGTAACAAGGTTGTAGTTTTTATAAAGTTGTTCAAGTTAGTAAAATAATTTTTCAATAAAAGGCGTTGGCAATTCGTCTCTTAAAGCATTGCAAAAGCGGACGGGTGAAAAGCGACGCCGTTACTTTGAATAACGTGAGGATACCAT
>WGAL01000414.1 GCA_015494845.1 Melioribacteraceae bacterium | reverse complement strand
TTCTTGTCTCGAACCAAGACTTCCCTGATTATGTGATTAATCATGCTAATCTTTTAATCATTTTAATCATGGTTCAAGACTTTTAAACCAAAACTCCGCTTCCAAAAATCCACGTTGTTTTTTGCGGCGTGCAACCATTTCATTCTGTAACCGTGACGTTCGTTTGTGTAAATCATCAACTCAAAATCTTTGCCGAGATTTTCGAGTTTGTCAATCAATTGCAAAGTGTTTTGGTAATGCACGTTATCGTCCATATTTCCCGCCGTGATACGCAATTTTCCTTTCAGTTTATTCGCGTGCGTCATAACCGAGCCGTAATCGTATCCTTCGGGATTTTCGGAGGGTTTGTCCATATATCTTTCCGTGTAAACGTTGTCGTACAAACGCCAATCAGTTACGGCAAATTCCGCAAGTCCGTGCGTAAACGTATCCGCGCCGCGAGTTAAAGCAAGCGCCGTCATATAGCCGCCGTAACTTCCGCCGGTAATTCCGATGCGGCTCGAATCAACATACGGCAACGTTTTCATATATTCGGCGGCGTCGATAAAATCGTCCAAATCGTATCTGCCTAAATTGCGGTGAAGTTGAGCCAAAACTTTTTTGCCGTAATGTCCCGCCCCGCGATTATCGACGCTTACGACGATTATTCCGAGTTGCGCGAAATAATATTGCAAAAGCCAGCGCGGAAAACGGTTCTTGACAATCGGCGTGCCCGGTCCGCCGTAAACGTAAAACAAAACCGGATATTTTTTCGTCCCGTCAAAATCCGGCGGAAGATATTCCACAGCCGGCAATTTTAAGCCGTCGCGATTTTCAATGTAAAACGCTTTTGCGCTTGCAAGTTCGTATTCGTCGAAGTTGTCGCTTTTCGAATCGTAAAGAACCGAATCTTTTCCGGTTTGAAAATTCATTGCGATAATTTTTTGCGGCGTGCTCAGATTTGAGTAATAATCGAGCGCAAACTTCCCATCAGGCGAAACGTAAACCGTGTGATAGCCGCTTTCGCCAGTTACGCGCTTGATTTTCCCGTCGCGTATTTCGTAAAGATAATTGTCAATCGAACCAAGCGGAAATCCTTCGCAAAAAATATTGCGTTCGCCGTCAATCCGCTTGATGCGCGTAAAATTCAAATTATCATTTCCGTAAGAACCGAGTTTCTTGCCGGAATAATCGTAGCAATAAACTTTCCCTACGCCTTCGTAATCCGAAATAAAATAAAACCGGTCTTTCTCGAAATGGATTTCGTCAATAAAATCAACCCAAGACGATTGATACTCTTCGTAAACTTTTTTGCGTGAACCGGAATTAACATCGTAAATAAAAAATTTCAAACTGTCTTGCTCACGATTAACCGTTTCGTAAAAAAGTTTGTTATCGGGCGTAAAGAAAATCCAAGCAACATATTTTTCGCTGTGCGTTGCGGAATCAACCCAAGTAATTTCGCCGGTTTTTACATTCGCCAAACCAAGCCAAACTTTCGGGTCCGGGTCGCCGGCTTTCGGATAATATTCCCATTCCAATTCGCCGTGAACGCCGTCAGCTCTAAACAATGGGAAGCGCGGCACGGTCGAATCGTCGAATTTCAAGAACGCCAAATATTCGGAATTTTTATCCCAATAAAAAGCGCGGTAACGAGAAGAACGTCCCAAAATTTCTTCGTAATAAACCCACGAAGCGTAACCGTTTTTTATCTCGTCGCTTCCATCGTCCGTAAGTTGCGTTACAAGTCCGTCGCTAATATTTACAACGTAAAGATTGTGATTATTCGTAAACGCGACCTTCGAATAATCCGGCGAAAACTCAGGATTTTTCTCTTCCCCTTTCAACGCGGTAAGTTGCTTGTATTCGTTATCTTCCGCCGAAAAATAGTAGAGATTTCCGTTCTTGCTGAAAATATAATGCAACAAATCGTCGCCGGTTTTTACAAGTTGCGCGGTTTTGAAATCTGCCGGCAAATCCGCCGTGAGTTCGGAATAATCCAAATAATCGCTCGTCCCGAAATCGTAATCGGCAAGCGCATATTTGTTGCCGTAACGAAGAATTGCGCCGGCGTCGCTCCATTTTACAAACGAGGGCAACGGTTGCGTCAATCTCGGCTGAGCGAACATAAATACTTGCTCGAAAGTCAGTTTTTTCTTCTGCGGAAAAACAAGTCCGCTTGCAATTAAAACAAGAAGGAAAAATCCTCCGATAAAATTTTTCATTTTTATTCTTCCAATTTGATTAAAAATTCCCACGATTTGTTTGTAAGTTGTTCGGCTTCGCCCGCTTCTACAAGTTTCGCCATCAACTCTTTCGCCATGTTTTCCGTTTCGGTGTAGGAAAGCTTAACGTTCTTTTGGTCGAAATAATCTTTAATCGCAAATTGAACGTCGCGCAAAAAGATGTTTGATTTGTACTTAACCGGAAATTTTTTCGACATAAATTGGAAAAAACGGACTTTGTTTTGCAAGATTTCATCAAGGCGTTTCATAATGTTCTCCTTATAATTTTTTATTAAATCGGATAATTTTGTTTCGATGAAAATACGTTCGATTTTTTTATCAAGATTTTCAAATGTAGCAGTGAAAATATTATTACGATGTTCTGAATCAAAAAATTTAACCGGTTCGGCAAGTGCGTTGAAAATATCGGCAAGCGTAATTTCATCCGGCGATAACGCAAGCGCGTAACCGCCCCCTTTCCCTTTTTCGGAACGCAACAAACCGGCTCTTGCAAAATTCTGAAATATTTTAGCAAGCATTGCTTGCGGCAAACCGGTTCTTTCTGCAGTACTTTTTACATTGGTTCTGCCGCTGCTGTTTTGCGCCACAAAAGCGAGCGCCGTGATTCCGTATTCGATATTCTTTGTTAATTTCATAAATCGGATAAATTTAGTCCGATTAAAATACTAAATGAAATTTAAATTCGTAAATCAAAATGAATTTTGCGCGGAACTTTCTTAACTTTATTTTTTAGAATGCTAAAAAAACGAGGAAAAATGAAAAAACCGATTTATATATTTTTTGCCTTGTTATTTTTTTCGGCAATGATTTTTGTGGCTTGCGACGACACCGTAGCACCCAACGAAGAAATTCCAGATAAAAACGTAAGTTATTCGCAACATATTCAACCAATATTTAATATTAGTTGCGCGTTAAGCGGTTGCCACGACGACGCGACAGCCGCCGCCGGTTTGCGTTTAACTTCCTGGCTGAACGTAACCGCAAATCCGCAAATTGTTTTTCCCGGCGAGCCGGACAACAGCATGCTTGTTTGGGCAATCGAAGGAAACACATCCGTTCCGCCAATGCCGCCGATGAACAGCTCGGTTTTGCCGCTTACAAGAAAACAAATTAAAGGAATCAGAACCTGGATTGCAGAAGGCGCTAAAAATAACTGACGCTTTAAGCGGAACTTACCTACTCGAAATTAAAGCGGATAAAGATTTTCGTATTTCCGCAAAAAAGTTTGCCGGAACGCTCTTTCCTTCCGGCTATTATTACTATTCGGGAAGCGCGCAAAAAAATTACGAAAACCGATTACAACGGCACTTAAAACCGGTAAAAACGGTTCATTGGCACATAGACCATTTAACTACAATCGCTACAAACAGAATTACGCGCATTTTCCTTTTTGAGAACGCGCCCCGCTCGACCGAGTGCGAAGTTGTGCGCTTTCTTGTGGAAAATTTCGGACTTTCGGAAAAATTTCACGGCTTCGGAAACGGCGATTGCAAAACATGCGGAACGCATCTGCTCTATTCCGAAAGTCCCATTGATTACAACCAATTCATTTCTTTGTACCAATCGACTGTTCGCTTAATTCCGCTTTCAAGCGAAATATTTTGACGGTAGCCCAATTCCCTCACGGCTTTCGAAGTATCGCAAATTTGATATTTCTGCACAAACTCGCGCGCTTTTTCAAAATTAAAAGTAGCGGGACGCTTGCTGAAATAGGAAAAGAATTGCGAAATCGCGCCAGAAACATAAACCAAAAAATGCGGAATTCTAATTCTTAATGCGTTCTTTCCAAACGCTTTTGCCATTGCGTCGGCTACTTCGTCCCAAGTGTAAAATTTTTCGGAACCGACGTAGTAAGTTTCGCCGACTGAATTTTCCGCAGTTGCCGCAAGGTAAATTCCGTTTACCAAATCGATAGCGTGAACCAGCGAAACAAGTTTTTCGTCAAAGCCGACCATTGTCATCAAACCTTTGCTGAAACTCTTGAAAACAAGATAAATATCGGTTTCGCGTTCGCCGTAAACCGCGGGCGGACGAACAATCGTAACGGGAAGTTTATCGAAGTATTTTTTTACGAGTTTTTCTTCTTCAAGTTTGCTTTTTCCGTATTGCGAAATCGGATGCGGTTCGTCGTCTTCCTTTGCGCCGCTTGCGTCTTTAGCAGGCCCATTCGCCGCAAAACTCGAAACCACAAGCAAACGTTTTAAGTTCGGATTTACCTCAAGAATTGCATCAATCAAATTTTGCGTAGTTTCAACATTGCCTCGATAAAATTCTTTCGGTGTTTTCGCTCTAACAACGCCTGCGACATGAAAAACATAATCGACGCCATCAACCGCATTTCTCAAACCTTTCTCATCAAAAAAACCGCAATCGTGAATTTCAACATTTTTGCCTTCAACCCATTTCAAACTGCTTGTTTTCCTCACCAACGCGCGCACGTTAAAATCTTTTTCCAAAAGTAAATCGACCAAATGACTGCCAACAAAACCGCTTGCGCCTGTTACCAAAGCCGTTTTTTTATCCATTTTCAAACCTTATTAATAATTTCATTTTTAAAATAAAAAAAGTATTTTGTAAAGTTAATTTAAGATAAGTGTGTATTTAACGAAAAAATATTTTTATTTACAACACTGTTAAAGTTTAACTTTTTGGAGGATAGATTGGATTTATTTCAAAAATGCTATGATTTTACAAGAGCCGACGAAGTAAGAGCCCAAGGCGTTTATCCTTATTTCCGTCCGGTTGAAGAAAATGAAGGTCCGGTTGTAAAACTTGAAGGACGCGAAGTAATTATGGCCGGCTCTAACAATTACCTTGGTTTAACTGCTCACCCAAAGGTTAAAGAAGCCGCAATAAAAGCAATTGAAAAATACGGAACCGGATGTTCAGGCTCACGTTATTTAACAGGAACTATCGACTTGCACGTTGAACTCGAAGAAAAACTCGCCAAATTTATGGGTAAAGAAGCATGTTTGCTTTTCAGCACCGGTTTCCAAACCGGACAAGGAGTAATACAAGCTCTTGTTCAACGCGGCGAGATTTTGGTTTCCGACAAAGACAATCACGCAAGCATTGTTGCAGGAACGTTAATCGCGCGCAGCGTTTTGGTTGACGTTGTTCGTTTCAAACACGTTGATATGGACGATTTGGAACGCGTTCTGAATAAATTGGACAAAGAGAAACCAAAATTAATCGTAAGCGACGGCGTTTTCAGCACCGGCGGCGAAATTGTGGATTTGCCGCGACTTGTAGAACTCGCAAAAGCGAACAACGCGCGCATTCTTTTGGACGACGCGCACGCCGTTGGCGTTATCGGCGAAGGCGGACGCGGAACGGCAAGCGAATTCGGACTTGTGGACGAAGTCGATTTGACGATGGGAACTTTTTCCAAAACTTTCGCGTCGCTCGGCGGATTTGTCGTTGGTCCTGCAAAAGTAATTGACTACATCAAACATCATTCACCTGCACTTATTTTCAGCGCATCGCCAACGCCATCTTCAGTAGCGGCGGCAATGGCGGCTCTTGAAGTGCTTGAAGAGCAACCGGAACTCGTAACCAAATTAATTAACAACGCCGAGCGCGTTCGTCGCGGTTTAATGGAAGCCGGCTTTAATGTTATACCCGGCAGAACCGGAATTGTGCCGGTAATTGTTGGCGACGACCAACTCGCATTCACATTTTGGCGCAAACTTTATGACGCCGGAATTTTCACAAACGTGTTTATTTCCCCCGGCGTGCCGCAAGGACGGCAAATGTTGCGGACAAGTTATATGGCTACTCACGAACCGGAACATTTGGATTTCGTTGTGGAAAAATTCATCGAGGTAGGAAAAGAGTTGGGAGTGATAGAATAAAATTTAGAAACGGAGCCGGGTAACCTCGGCTCTTATTTTACACGGAGGTTATTATGGGCAACGTAACGGTAAGAAAAATCGATTATCCCCGCGAATTGAAAAAATTCATTCGCTTTCCTTTCAAGGTTTACAAAGGCAAATATCCTTACTGGGTTCCGCCTCTCGATTACGACCAGAAAAATATCTTGATGAAAGAAAAAAATCCGTTTTTCAAACATGCCGAAATGGAAATGTTTTTTGCCGAAAAAGACGGCGAAATCGTCGGAAGAATTGCGGCGATAAAAAACGATTTGCACAATGAAGTTCACAAAGACAAAGTCGGTTTTTTCGGCTTTTACGAAGCGCTTGAAGACCAGGAAATTGCAAATAAACTTTTCGATGCGGCAAAAGATTGGCTAAAATCGAAAGGGTTGGAACAAATGCGGGGTCCCGCAAGTCCGAGCGTGAACGACGTTTACGGTTTGCTAATCGAAGGATTTGACGATTACCCGCGATTGATGATGTCCTACAATCCTCCGTATTACATTGACCAAATGGAGAATTACGGATTTTACAAAGCAAAAGATTTGTACGCTTATCGAATCGACCGCGATAAAATCTTGAAATCGGAAAAAATTACGAGAGTTTCGCAAATTGCGGCAAAACGCGCAAAGGTTACAATCCGCGAAGTTAATCTAAAAGATTTCCACAACGAACTCGAAAAAATTAAATATATTTTCAACAAAGCCTGGGAACCGAATTGGGGCTTTGTGCCGTTTACCGACGAAGAAATTGAGCATGCGGCAAAAGACTTAAAACCGCTCGTTGTTCCCAAAATCACGATTTTTGCCGAAGTGGAAGGAAAACCTATCGGTTTTGCGCTTGTGATGCCGGATTACAATTTAATCATCAAAGATTTGAACGGAAAACTTTTCCCGTTTGGTTACCGTTTGTTTACGCAACGTAAAAAACTCGATTGGGCGCGCATATTGATTTTGGGAATTATTCCCGAGTACCAACGCAAAGGCATCGATGCGTTTATGTATTACGAGATCACGCGCCGCGCAGCTGAATTGGGAATTGACAAAGGCGAAGCAAGCTGGATTTTGGAAGACAACGTAATGATGAACCGAGGCGCCGAAGCTATGAACGGAACTCTTTACAAGAAATACAGAATTTATCAGATTGATATTTAACGACAACACCTTTAAGGTACTTGTTCCTTAAAGGTGTTAATAAATTAACAAAAATTCATTTCTTCCCTTCAAGGAGCGAGCACCTTGAAGGGAAACTAATTCTCACTCCACCTTAAGTTTCTCGCCTTCGCTCTTGGCGATAATTACCGTACAAACCGAATCGCTCCAAACGTTTACGGTTGTGCGCATCATATCAAGAATTCTATCCACCGCGAGAATTAATCCGACCGCTTCGAGAGGCAAACCGATTACGGAAAGAATTACGGTAATCATTACAAATCCCGCCATTGGAATTCCTGCCGCGCCGATTGACGCGAGCAACGCCGCGAAAACCATTAAGAATTGTTGCAAAAACGGAATATCCATTCCGTACGCTTGCGCGATAAACATAGCGGCGACAAGTTCGTAAAGCGCAGTTCCGTCCATATTTACGGTTGCGCCGAGCGGCAAAACGAAACTCGAAATTTTATTCGATACGCCGTCGTTATTTTCAACCGCTTGCATCGTCAAAGGCAAAGTAGCGCTTGACGACGAAGTGGAAAACGCCGTCAATAAAGGCGTTAGCATCGCTTTGGCGTGTTTAATTGGGTTTATTTTCCCAACAAATTTTAACAATGCCGGCAAAGTGATAAACGCGTGAATTATCAATCCGGCAATTACTGTTAACATATACAATCCGAGACTAGAAAAAACATCCGCAAGATTTCCGCGCGACGCTTGTTCGGCGATTACTTTCGCAACCAAACCGAAAATACCGAGCGGACTGAATTTTATTATGAACATTGTTATTTTCATCATTGCTTCGAACACGGCGTCGAAAAAGTTGGTAAGCAATTCTTGTTTTTGGGCGGGAACTTTTGTGATAAAATATCCGAAAATCATTGCGAAGAAAATTATTCCAAGCATATTGCCGGATGAAAACGCCTTGAAAATATTGGGCGGAATTATTCTCAACAGCGTGTCGCCGAACGATTGGCGCGCGGCGCTTAAACCTTTTACGTTTTGCGTAAGTCCCAAATCAATTCCAACGCCGGGTTGAATTAAATTGACAAGAACCAATCCGGTTAAAATTGCAAGCAAACTTGTAAGCAAATAATATCCGAGCGTTTTCAAACCGAGACGCCCGAAACTTTCCGCGCCGCCGATATTCGCCACGCCGGAAATTATCGAACTTAAAATAAGCGGAACAATCACCATTTTCAGCGCGTTGATAAACAACTTACCCATCCACGCGACGTAAACGACGTAATCGCCGAGAAATATTCCGAACAAAATACTTAAAACGAGCGCGATTAAAATCTGCCAATGAAGAGCCAACTTTTTCATAGCGTTCCTTTATTTGTTGAGGTTGAAAATGTTTAAACACGTTTAAAATTCGCAACGGAAAAGTAGCAAATGAATAACATAACCGGTTAAATCCTTACCCTGCCAATCTCGTTCCTCGATTGCCGCCCCTTCCGTTGGAAGGGGAATTTTTCGAGGCAAATTAAAATTCCCCTCTTGAGAGGGGCGCTCCGATGCAATCGGAGCGGGGTGTGGATAAATACTAAAATCTAAAACAACTTCGCCAATTATTTTACAATTCTTCGCAGAATTTTAACGCGTTACTCAATATTCAATTTACTAAATAATTTATTATCAATGAAACTAACAAATAATTTTTTAATTTTATGTTTTCAATAAATTCGGTTCGGAATTGCAAATGAAAAAAATAAGTCTCTTTTTTACGCTGATTTTATTGACTTTAACGACCGCCGGTTTCGCTCAATCCGCGAAGGGATTGCATTTTAAATGGATTGTCAATCCGCGTTTCGATTCGTCAAAAACGGAAATTACAAATTTACTTTCGAGCGCGGGCGATTCTACAATTTGTATTTTTATAAGCGGAAAAACGGTTCGGAATTCGCAAGGTTTTATTTTGCTAGCGAAAGCAGTGAAAGAGAGCGACATTCCAATCAAAGTTCTTCCGGCATTCAGTGATTTGTCGGAACGCGAACAACTGCTCCAATTTGAAGAAAATTTCGACGCCGAGACATTTTTGTTTAAGAAGAACAAATTTCTTTTTGTCGGAATAAATTCCGGGAATCCACTTGACACGGCGTCCGGCATTTTCAAACCGGAAAATTTAAATTGGC
>WGAL01000413.1 GCA_015494845.1 Melioribacteraceae bacterium | reverse complement strand
GAATTAATTGAGCTCGCCGAAAGGAAAACCAAAGAAATCAACGCCGCATACCAGTGGCTAAAAAAGAAATACAATATTTAATAATTTAGCTTAGAAAGGACTAAGTATGCAGAACATTATGCTAAAAATCTTTGTGCTTGTTTTTTTGTCTAACTTCCTATTTGCACAGGAAATTCCTTCAATATATTCCAATTTGGGAAGAGACAAAGACGGAAAACTTTATGTTATAAGCAAAGACGGAAAGAAAATATACGAAACGCCGAGCAAAACTGATTTTAAGTTCGATGAAATTTTCGGCAATCCGCGCGGAACGGTAAACGGCGTTGCGTTTGACTTCGGAGAAAATTTTAACGGGAAATTATATTACGGCTTTATTCCGGAAAACGATTCAAAATTTCCACAGCCGGTATTTTTATGGAAAAGCGAAAAAATAAAAAACGGCAAAGCAGAAATTAATATGGTAAAATGGATGCGCGGTATTTTCGACGTTCCGAATTGGGAAAAATACGGAAAGGCGACAATCGGCTACCGAGCGCTTGACGCCGAAGGACATATGATTTTGGACAGCAGAATTAACGTTCTCGGCAAGTCGCCTTTCAGCGTTGCGCCAACTATTATTGAAGGACCTTTCGTTACAAACGTTACCGAAAACAGCGCGACAGTTTGGTTCAGAACCAACAAAAAAACCGATGTGCAAATTGCGCTTTCTAACGGAAAAATAAAGAAAAGCGAAAACACAAAGTTCCACGTTTTTATTTTCGAAAACTTAGAGCCGGCAAAAAAATACAATTACAAAATCACTTACGGCAAATTTAACGAAACCGGTTCGTTTAGAACCGCAAATAAAAAAGGCGACAGAACGCCGTTCGTCTTTTCTTACGCAAGCGATTCGCGTAATTCTTCCGGCGGCGGCGAAAGAGATATTTACGGCGCGAACGTTTACATTCTGAAAAAAATCCTCGCCGTTGCAAGCGCGGAAGATTCCCGTTTTATGCAATTTACCGGCGATTTAATTGACGGAAATACTTCGAGTTTGGACAATATGAAATTGCAATATTACAACTGGAAATACGCTGCCGCGCCGTTTGGAAAGTATTTTCCGCTTTATGTTACAATGGGAAACCACGAAGATTACGTTTACATTTTTAAGAACCCCGAAAACAAAAAAGAGAAATATGTTTTCGATAAATTTCCTTTCGAGAATAATTCGTCCGAATTTTTGTTTGCCAACGAATTTGTAATGCCCGTTTCGGATTTGAAATCTGAAGACGGCGCAAAATACGACCCGAACCCGGATAAAATCGATTTCCCTTCCTACGACGAAACTGTTTACTATTACGTTTACGGCAACGTCGCAATGGTTGTTCTGAATTCCGATTATTGGTACTCGCCTTCGGTAAAAAAAGGACTGACGCAAGTCGGCGGCGGTTTGCACGGCTACATTATGGATAAGCAACTCGAATGGCTTAAACGCACTCTCGAAAAACTGGACGCCGACCCGGATATTGACCACATTTTTGTAACGCAACACACGCCGGCGTTCCCGAACGGCGGGCACGTGGTAAACGCAATGTGGTATTACGGAAATAACGAACGCCGCCCGTACATTGCCGGAAAGCCGTTGGAACAAGGCGTAATTGAACGCCGCGATGAATATTTGAACATAGTTGTAAATCAAACGAAAAAAGTCCGCGCTATTTTAACCGGCGACGAACACAATTACAGCAGAACGCTTATTGACCCGGGGATGAATATGTATCCCAAAAACTGGAGCAAGAAAAAACTAGAAATTAAGAGAAAGCTTTACCAAATCAACAACGGAGCTGCCGGCGCGCCATATTATGTGCAAGAAAAAACGCCTTGGAGCGACCATGTTAAAAAATTCACGACGCAAAATGCGATAGTTCTCTTTTATGTGAACGGGAAAAAAGTTCACGTGAAAGTGAAAAATCCCGACACTTTGGAACTTATTGAAGAATACGATTTATACTAAAATAAATTTCTTTGGAGCGGAAATTTTCCGCTCCTTTCATTTTATTAAGAACTCGGCAACGAATATTTG
>WGAL01000412.1 GCA_015494845.1 Melioribacteraceae bacterium | reverse complement strand
TCTTTACTGCACTTCCAAAATCAATTAGCATTAGTAATAATGTAATTTTAGCCCCTTACGGAGATGAAAACCAAGTAGTTTCAACTTCCGATTCCGTGAGAGTTTCCGCAGAGATTTTTGCGCCGGTAGTTGTTTCGGTAAGCGCCGCTTCATACGACGGCGAAGAGGAAATAAACTTAACCGATGATGACAAGGATAAATTGAGAAATGTTAGAGCCGCGTATGTAAAGGTCTTTGTTGAAAATGAAATTCCTGCGTATGTTGTTGCCCATGCAGAAATAGTTGATGAGAATGATAATATTTTATTTGAAATTCACGATTTGGACGGAAATAAAACACTTACATTTTTGCCTGCCGATGTTGACGAAAACGGAATCTCTCTCGGGCCGAAAGAAAGCGAACTTTCGGTTGCCGTAAATCAAGATGAAATTAATCAGATTATTGAACACGGGAAAAAAGTTAAATTTTCTGTTCTTGCTTACAGTACCGGAAGTGGCGACGGTTCTTTCGGACCCTATGTTCGAATTAAATCAAATTACCGTATTTCTTACAGGCTAAGCGCCGGTGGAATTTATCATGTGGACTTTAACGATTAAGAGGTATGGCCATGAAAAAAACAATTATAATTTTAACGGTTTTAATTTTTACGGTATTTTCGACAATTTCTTTTTCGCAAATTTCTGGTGCGTATTCGTTAAATGATCCTGTATCCGCAGCGATGGGTAACGTTTCTGTTGCCAATTCTACCGGAACATATGCGGTTCACAGAAATCCGGCAAATCTTGCATATATGTCGAATGGAAGTTTTGAATTAGCTACTATTTTCCCACTTCCTAATCTTGCGATTAATGTTGGAACGGACTTTATGACAATTAACGAATACAATTACTATTTTGGTGGCGTTGAAGTAAACGGCGTAACTGTTCCGCGTGAATTAACTCCGGAAGATAAAGAGAATCTGAAAAATCTTTTTGCCGACGGGGGAATTGTTTATTCAAGTGTAAAGGTAAATTATTTAAACTTCACCTATAAAGTCAGCGATGAAATCGGAGCATTTGGTTTTAGTGTCTCGGATAGTTATACAGAAGTATCAACATTTCCGCAAGGTTTGGTTGAACTGACTTTAGACGGAAATGTTGTTGGGAGAGCTTACGATTTTAACGATTTAGATTTCAAAGGTTCTTTATTGCGGGATTATACGGTTTCATATTCACGTGATTTTTCCGATTTATTGCCGAAAAATGATATTCTTTCCAAACTTTCTGCAGGCGTTAGCGTAAGTTACGTCCAAGGATTGGCAATGGCGCGTACCGAGGAAGTAAAGACAAGCATTAAAACAAATTCCGATAATACAATTGATGTTGACGGGCACTTTGTTGGCTATGCAGCAATTTCACCCGATTTTAATATTCATTTTGATTTCGATTCGTTAGTGCAACACGACGGTGGATTTCATTTTTCCCCTTTCCCAACTCCGGCTGGAAGCGGTTTCGGATTTGATTTCGGATTAAACGCCGAATTAATCGGCGCTGTTAATATTGGTTTTGCAATAAATAATATTGGCTCTGTTACTTGGAACAATAACGTTGCGCGTTACGAATCAAATACAGCGCTTGTTATTAAAGATATTACCGATCAAGAGGAGCGTGATTCTCTGGCAAATTCCATTTCGATGAGCGGTAAATTTGTTAATGAATATGTTACAAATTTGCCGACAGTTATGCGGTTCGGCGCCTCTGTGCAAGTTGATAAATTGGTTAATGAAATTCCCGGAACTTTGCTTGTCGCCGCGGACGTGATAAAAGGTTTTAACGACGAAGCGTCAAACTCGTCCGATTTCGGTTTCGGACTTGGTTTGGAGTGGAGACCGTTTCACTGGTTGCCGATTATGACAGGACTTGCTTTCGGCAACGGAAGACCAACGACTGCATGGTCGCTTGGAACCGGCATTGACGTCGGAGCTTTTTCTTTCACGATTGCCGCCCATAATTTCGGTTCTGTAATTCACGGAAATGACGCTAAAACAATTAATTACGTTATGGGCTCACGTTTTAGATTTTAATTATTCAATTTGAGTTTATTTTAGGCGGACATAGTTCCGCCTTTTTTATTTTGGAGAAAGAAAAAGTTGTTCCGATTTGCTTATAGCATTGTGTTTTTCTTGAATAACCTTGCCTTTTTTGATAAATTTCTTAATTACATTTAATAAAAAAAGATGAGTGAAACGATGAAGTATCCATTTGCGGAAATTGAGCCAAAGTGGCAAAAGTATTGGGAAGAAAATAAAATTTATAAAACCGATTTGACAAAAACCAAGAACAAAGAATATGTTCTCGTGATGTTTATTTACCCTTCCGGCGCAAAATTGCACATCGGGCATTGGTATAATTACGGGCCTACCGATTCTTACGCGCGTTTCAAAAAATTAAACGGCTATAATGTTTTCGAGCCGATGGGATACGATGCGTTTGGTTTGCCTGCGGAAAATTATGCGATTAAAACCGGCGTTCATCCGCAAGACAGCACGTTGAAAAATATCGAAGACATTCGCAAGCAGTTAAAATCAATGGGCTGTATGTATGATTGGGACGCCGAATTAATGACTTGCGTTCCTGAATATTACAAATGGAATCAATGGCTTTTTTTGAAACTTTATGAAAAAGGTTTGGCTTACAGAAAAGAAGCGCCGGTAAATTGGTGTCCTTCGTGCCAAACGGTTCTTGCGAACGAACAAGTGCAAGCGGACGGAACTTGCGAGCGCTGCGGAACTGTTGTTGAACGTAAAAAATTGACTCAATGGTTCTTTAAAATTACTGAATATGCCGACGAATTATTGGAAGGGCTTGATAAAATCGATTGGCCTGAAAAAACAAAAACAATGCAGCGCAATTGGATTGGAAAAAGTTACGGAACGGAACTCGATTTTGCTATTGAAGGAAGCGACGATAAAATAAGCGTTTTCACAACGCGTCCGGATACACTTTTCGGCGTTATGTACGTTGTTATTGCACC
>WGAL01000411.1 GCA_015494845.1 Melioribacteraceae bacterium | reverse complement strand
CAATTTATTTCAGTAAAATCATTTTTATCGATTTCGAATAACCGCCAGCGTTCAAACAGGCAAAGTAAATCCCAGAAGACAAATTTCGAGCTGTAAAACGCACGGAATAGCGTCCTGGCTTTTGTTTTTTATTTACAAGCGTCGCTACTTCGCGTCCGAGTATGTCGTAAATTTTTAGCGTAACATTAATCTCACTGTCATCGTGAGTAAATTCCAACTTGTTGGAATTTACGTGGCAATCTACCAAATAATTAGCTAAGGAAATTAAAACGACAGATTGCCGCGCTTCACTTCGTTACGCTCGCAATGACGTTTTTAAATAATAGTTGTTGAAAAAAGTCATTTGAAAAGAAAAAGCCTAAATACAATTTTATTACTAACGCTCGCAACGGCATTTTTTATTGTATTGGCAATTTTCGGATATTTTCGCACAATCGATGTTCAGTACGATTTTGATTTATCGAAATCGACGAAACATAAAACTACTTATCGCGATACGATAAAAATCGGCGTTGTTTCGCGATTTACGCCGCGCAAAATTTACGATGGCTACCAACCGCTAATGGATTACTTAACGCACAAAACCGGAATTTTATTCGAACTGAAATTGAGTTCATCTTATAGCGAGGCTTTACGCCAACTTGAAAACGGCGAAGTTTCTGCGGCGTTTCTCGGTTCTTACATTTTTGCAAAAGAAATGTCCGAGAATCTTCAAGCCGTGTTGAAACCGCTTAACGACGAAGGAAAACCGTTTTTCCGTTCCGCGCTGATTGTAAAAGACAATTCAAACATTTACCGCGTGGAAGATTTGCGAAACAAAAAAGTTGCGCTGCCTTCCGCCGAAGCGTTTTCCGGCAATTGGCTGCAAATGATTTTGCTGAAAAAATTCGGACTTACCGAAAACGATTTGAAAGAGATAAAACACTTCGCGTTTCACAATTCGGTTGTCCGGCAAGTTTTGATGGGAAATTACGACGCCGGCGTGGTTAAAGACAGAGTTGCGCGGGAATACGCAAAAAGCGGAATTAGAACCGTAATTTATTCCGAACCGATTCCTGGCTCGCCGCTTGTGATTTCTAAAAAAAGCGAAAAACAAAAAGTTGAAATTCTAGTTCGTGCATTGCTCGGAATAAATAAGGACGATACTACAAAGAAAAATTGGGACGCCGAATTTATTTACGGATTTACGCACACGAAGAACTCGGATTACGAACCTTTACGCAAACTAATCTTGGGCGCGCAAAGATGGGTCCGGTAATGAAAACACAATACGCGCTGCGGACGAGAATTCTCGTTTTTACGGGAACGCTGATTACAATTATTATGTTACTTTCCTCCGGCGCAATTCTTATCGGACTGAAATCAATTTTGGTAAATAAAACAAAACAGAACGCGATTAACGTTTCGGAAGCGTTTAAGATTCCGGTTCTGAACGAGTTTATAAAAAGCGAAACGCGCAATTATTCTTTGCAAGAGCAACTCGGCGAACTTGTAAGCAATTTCAAATCGCAAGAACCGGATATTAAATTTATTGAAGTTACGGACAATTCAAACCGCGTCGTCGCGCACACTGATTGGCGGAAGGTAAATTCGGTTGAAACCGATTCGCTTTCGCGGTTGATTAATTCTGCAAGTAAAACGCTAACGGCAATTTACGACGACGCTTCTTCCGGTGCGACGCTCGAGACAGTTACGCCACTTAACATTTACGGAAAACGTTGGGGCGTGATGAAAATCGGATTTGACGCAAGCGGACTGATTTTCAAATTGAAAGAACTTTACTTTCTGCTTTTGATTTCAACATTGCTTGTTATTTCTGGCGCGTTCGCCGCACTTTATTTTGTTAGCGGAAGATTGACGCGAACTTTGAGCGAACTTGTCGCGTTTCTTGATAAACTCGATTTAGATTTGGAAAGCGCGGAAAAGAAAGTCGAGATTACGAGCGAAACTGAATTCCTTTACGAGAAATTCGAACAGATGCGCGCGCGTTTGCAGCGTTCGAAAGCGGAATTAATTCAAGCACAGAAGCAAATCTACCAAGCGGAAAAACTTGCCTCAATCGGACGACTTGCATCCGGCGTGGCACACGAAATTAACAATCCGCTGAATGGAATAAAAAGTTGCCTTTACGCGATTGAGAAAAATCCAGAAAATTTTGAGCGGAATAAGGAATATCTCAATTTAATTGACGAAGGAATAAACAACATTGAATTGATTGTGAAAAAATTGCTCGGCTTTGCGCGACAAAAAAGCGAAAGCAACGAGCCGGTAAATCTTGCCGATACGCTGAACAAAGTTTTGTCGTTGCTCGATTACCGCTTGAACCAAAAGCGCGCGGAAGTTGAGCGGGAATGCGACGCAAAAATAGTAGTGAAAGCGGATGAACAATTGCTTCAAGAAGTATTTATGAATATTCTTTTGAACGCGCTCGATGCAATCGACGAAGGCGGGAAAATAAAAGTTGCAGTAAATCAAAACGGATACGAAGCGGTTGTTGAAATTTCCGACAATGGCGAAGGAATTGAAAAAGAAGAATTGAATAAAATTTTCGATCCGTTTTACACAACAAAAGAACCTGGTAAAGGAACCGGTTTGGGACTTTCCGTAAGTCTTGGAATAATCGAAAATCTGAACGGAAAAATAGAAGTTGAAAGCCAAAAGAATCAAGGAACAACGTTTAGAATTATTATTCCATTAAAAGAACAAATATCAACCAAGAACTACGAACCAAGAACCAAGAACTAAGAACTGAAAAAATGAAATTATTATTAGTTGAAGACGAAAAGATAACGCGCATAACGCTTGCAAACACGCTAAAAGACGAAGGCTACGAAGTAACCGCTTGCGAAACCGGCGAAAAAGGTTTTCAAGAATTAAACAAAAGCGAGTTCGATATTGTTGTTACCGATTTGCGTTTGCCTAAAATTGGCGGACTTGAAATTTTGGAGCAAGCGAAAAAAAATAATCCCGAATGCAAAGTAATTGTAATGACGGCATACGCAAGCGTGGAAACCGCTGTAAAGGCGTTGAAACTCGGCGCGTATGATTATTTAATTAAGCCGTTTTCGCCCGATAAACTGATTACGACGCTAAATCACATTCGCAACTT
>WGAL01000410.1 GCA_015494845.1 Melioribacteraceae bacterium | reverse complement strand
GACTTTTGCGCGCGCTTGCAACAAATATTTTAACGACACCGAGCCGTGGGTTACGGTGAAATCGGACAAAGCGCGTTGCGGAGCGACGATAAACATTGCCTTGCAAGCGATTTACACGCTCGCGGAAATCTTTTCGCCGGTAATTCCGTTCAGCGCGGAAAAAATGTTCAAAATGCTAAACGTAGAACCGACCGATTGGTTCGAAAGCGGAAAACCGAAACTGGAAGCCGGACACAAATTAAACAAGGCGGAAATTCTTTTCACGAAAATAGAAGACAAAGTAATCGAAGAGCAGATGAACAAACTCGGCGTTCCGCAAAAAGAGGAAGAAAAGAAAGAAGAAACGCCGAAGATTTCATTCGACGATTTTATGAAAATAGAACTCAAAGCGGCGGAGATTAAAGAGGCGGAGAAAATCAAGAAAAGCAAAAAACTGCTGAAATTAAAAGTCGATTTGGGAAACGAAACGCGCCAAATAGTCGCCGGCATTGCGGAAAGTTATTCGCCGGAAGAACTTATCGGAAAGCGCGTGGTTATTGTCGCCAACTTGCAGCCGGCAAAATTAATGGGCGTGGAATCGCAAGGAATGTTGCTTGCCGCAGAAACCGAAGACGGAATGTTGAAAATTGTCGAACCGGATTCCGCAGTAAAACCCGGAACTCGAATCAGATAGGCGGCTATGACGGAAAAAAGAAGAGCGCCACAAAATAGAACGATATTTTTATCCGAAGAAGAAATAGCGGAATATTCATCGCGCGCGATTGTTCCAAGCGCTAAACTTACGCTTGACGAAATCGCGAACAAAACTGCGATTGGCGATTTTTTCGAAATAGCGAAACTGCTTCCGGAAAATTTTGTCGATTTGCTCTTTCTTGATCCGCCGTACAATATGTACAAAAATTTTAACGGAAAGGCATTTACGCAAAAAACGTTTACGGAATACGCGGAATATTTGGAAAAGATTTTTGAGGCGGTTCTGCCGGCGTTGAAAAAAAGCGCGTCCGTTTACGTTTGCGGCGATTGGCGCACATCGATTTCAATTCCGCTTGCGCTCGAAAAATATTTTAAAATTAGAAACCGCATAACTTGGGAGCGCGAAAAAGGACGCGGTTCCAAAACGAATTGGAAAAACAACACGGAAGATATTTGGTTCGCAACCGTAAGCGACGATTATTATTTTAACGCCGAAGCCGTGAAACTGAAAAAGCGCGTAATTGCGCCGTACAGAAACGAAAACGGGGAACCGAAAGATTGGAGCAAGAGTAAAAACGGTATGTTTCGAATGACTTTTCCATCGAATATTTGGACGGATATTTCGGTGCCGTTTTGGTCGATGCCGGAAAATACGGAACATCCCACGCAGAAGCCGGAAAAACTTCTCGCCAAATTGATTTTGGCGAGTTCCCGCGAAGGCGATTTTGCATTCGACCCTTTTCTCGGTTCCGGAACAACTTCCGTTGTCGCAAAAAAACTCGACAGAAAATATTTCGGAATTGAACGGGATAAAAAATTCGTGGCGTTAAGCGAATACCGTTTGGAAAAAGCGGAAACTGATAAAAGAATTCAAGGTTACGAAGACGGAGTTTTTTGGGAGAGAAACTCTATTTAATCCGCCTAAGGCGGAAGAATTAAGAATGAAGAATTGAAATTAAGTTAATGAAAAGGAGGTTTTGTAAATGATGCGCAGAAAAGTATTAGCGATATTTTTAGTCGTAGCGATTTTATTTGGCGGTTGCAGTAGCGTTCGCCATTCGGATATTACGCTTTCGAAGTACGACGTCGGCAAAGTTACAATGGGAGAATTCGAAAAGAAATACGCCGAAAGCGCCGGCGGAATCGAGAAAGCGAAAAAGGATTCAATCGAAAATTACAAGAAGTTCCTTAAACTTTACACCGATTACAAATTGAAATTGCGCAACGCTAAAATCCGCGGTTACGAAAACGACCCGGATATCAAAAAAGAATATAACGATTATTTTAAGGAAATCGGCGAAAGTTACATTATCGAGAAAAAACTCGTCGAGCCGGCTCTTAAAAAATTGTACGAGCGCGGAAAAGAGGAAATTCGCGTAAGCCATATTCTAATCAGAACCGACAAACGCGGAGACAAAGCCGCGAAGGAACTCGCTTACCAATTAATCGACAGTTTAAAACACGGCGCGGATTTTGCCGAACTCGCGAAAAAATACAGCGAGCATATTTACACTAAAAACAACGGCGGCGATTTGTATTACATTACTGTAAACCAAATAATTCCGGCAATCGAAGACGCAATGTACAAAACGCCGGTCGGCGAAGTTTATCCCGAACCGGTAAAAACGCCGTACGGATATCACATCATCAAAGTTACGGAAAGACAACCGCGCGTTTACAAAATTCGCGCGCGCCACATTTTGGTTAAATACATTAAGAAAGACGGCAAAATCGACACCGCGGCTACTTTGGCGAAAGCCGAAGAGATTTACGAAAAAATAAAAAACGGCGGCGATTTTGCGAAACTCGCGAAAGAATATTCCGACGACAAAGGTTCGGCTAAAAACGGCGGCGATTTGGGTTACTTCCAGAGACGGCAAATGGTTAAGCCGTTTGACGAAGCTGTGTTTAAAATGAAACCAGGCGAAGTTTCCAAACCGGTTCAAACGAGATACGGTTTTCATATCATTAAAGTCGAGGAAATCAAGCCGTATCCTGAATACGCCAAGTTAAAAAATAAACTCAAAGACAAGTATATGAAAACGCGCTACAAAAACGATTTGAAAGCGTTTGTAGATTCGTTGAAGAAAAAATACGATTTCAAAATTGATACGAAAACCTTGAATTTAATTGCAAGCAAGGCGAAAGACGTTAAATTCGAAGAAAAGGTTTTGGAAACGCCGTTTTTCAAAGAGAACAAGCAATCGATTATTTTCAGAATTGACGACACGCAAGCAAATTTGGATACGCTGATTCGCTTCGGTATAAACGACGCCGAAATGCAAGGCAAGACAATCGACTATCCGCGAATGAAAAAACTCGCGGACAAACTCGGCGAAAAATACGCGTTTTACATCGAAGCGAAGCAATTGGTAAAAACCGATTCGGTTTTCGCTTCGTTGATGAAAGAATACAAAGACGGATTGCTGATTTTCAAAATTCAACAGGAAGACGTTTGGAACAAAATTAAAATCGACACAAACGCCGTAAGAAAAATTTACGAGGAAAACAAAGCGGATTGCTTCACGAAAGACAAAGTAATTTTCGATATGATTTTCTCGAAAAACGATTCGCTGATTGCGGCAATTTATAAAGATTTGGCGAAAGGGAAAGTTACTTACGACGCGCTTGTCGATTCAATAAACGCCGGTAAAATCGACGGTTTGAGATTTAAAGAAAAATCGGAACGCGCGGTTGCAAATAATCCGGTTGCGCAAGCCGCATTCGGTTTGCAAGAACCAGGCGATTTTGCCGCGCCGATTGACGCAGGCGGAGTTTGGGGAATTCCGAGATTGGTTGAAAAACTTCCGTCGCGACAAAAAACGTTTGAAGAATGCTTCCCGGAAATGGTTAGCAAATATCAAGACATTGAAACAAAGCGTTTAACGGACGAACTGAACAAAAAACTTGAAGATATTTACAACGTCGAATATTATTATGACGAGCTTCAAAAAGCTTACAAACCGGAGAAAGATTAGGGCGGCGTCTCTAATCTTTCTTTCCTCTTTATTTTTGATAGCTTGCGAGGAAAAACAACTTCCGCCAGGCAAAACGGTGGCGTCGGTGGATAACGTCCGTTTGAGCGAACGCGAATTGAACGAAATAATGAGCGCGCACGCGGCAAGCTCCGGCGAGAAAAAACAAATCGTAAACAATTGGATTGAAGAGCAAGTTTATTACAACGAAGCGAAAGAAAAAGGTTTGTTGGACAAGCCTGAGGCGAAGGTTCTTGCCGGTGAAAATCTGAAACAAATCGCAAAAGCGTTGCTAATTGACGAATTTATTCGAACGCACGATTTTACTGTTACGGAAGAAGAATCAAAAAAATATTACGATGAACACGGCGGCGAGTTCCTTGCCGAAAACAACGCGCTGATTATTGATTTTGCCGACTTTGACGATTTGCAACAAGCGTTGAAATTCCGGGAGATTGCAATTCGTAAAAATTGGCAAGCCGCGGTTTCGGTTCTTAATGTGAGAACCGAGCAAAACAAATTTCTTTTCGAAAACGAACTTACTCCGCCCGAAGCGATGCGTTCCGCAAAATATTTATCCGAAAACGAAATTTCACCCGTAATAAAAAATTTCGACGGAAAGTTTTTTGTTTTCAGAATTACGGAAAAGATTGACAAAGGCGAAATTTTGCCGTTCGATGCGGTTCGAAACAAAATAAAAAAACGCTTGGAAATGGAAAAGAAAGCCGCTATGTTCAAAGAATATAAAGAAGAAATTTTCGGCAATCATAAAATTGAATTTTACGGAGACATTAATGAAT
>WGAL01000409.1 GCA_015494845.1 Melioribacteraceae bacterium | reverse complement strand
GGTTTGAAATGCCATATAAATATGGAACAAATGCAATGAACGCCAAAAAATAAAAAGGAATTGGCGGATACGAAATGCCGAGTAAAAGTCCGCTAAGAACGGCTAATTTTATGTCTTTATTTATTTTAATTACAATTCTCGTTGTTGTACTTTTAATTGCGCGCCGCTTTTTCAAAAAGAAAAATTCAGTGGTTAATTGAAGATAAAAATTAATAAAGATATAAAATTAGCGGTTCTCGGCGGATTTTTGCTCGGCGTTTCATATCCGCCTTTGCCCTTCTATTTTTTGGCGTTCATTGCATTTGTCCCATATTTATATGGCATTTCAAACCGCAACGGCCTTGCTTCGATTAACCGGTTTACTTACGTCTTCGCTTTTGTTTTTAATTTGATTACGCTTTACTGGGTTGGAAGTTGGACGAAAGAAGCCGACCAATTTTTAATGATTTCCGGCGCGGTGCTTTTGTTTTTTAATCCGCTTTTGTTTCTTATTCCTTCTTCGATTTACGCAATCGTAAAAAAATACATTAACGCAAAAACCGCTTTATTACTCTTCCCTTTTTTTTGGGTTACTTACGAATTTCTTTACAGCGTTACCGAATTTCGTTTTCCTTGGCTTACGCTCGGCAATTCGCAAGCCTATTTCACGCCGTTTATTCAAATTGCCGATTTAATCGGCGTTTACGGAATTTCGCTTTTGATTCTTTTTGTAAACATTTTTCTTTATTTATCAATTAAAAATCTTTCGAAGAAAAAAGTTCTGTTTAATCCTAAATACTTAACATTTGCGTTAGTAATATTCATTTCGCCATTGATTTACGGACTAATTTCGTTTTCCGGAAATTACGACGGCAAGAAAATCACAGTCGGAATAATTCAACCGAACTTGAACCCGTGGAAAAAATGGGACGCCGGTTCGCTCGACAAGCAAATCGATTTGTATTTTTCGCTTTCGCGCAAAGCGTTGAAAGAAGGCGCGCAACTTTTAGTTTTCCCGGAAACAGCTTTGCCTGTTTATCTTACTTCGCCAAGATATTACAGAGAATTACAACGCATTTACGATTTTGTTGATTCAACAGAAACGCCTTTACTTACCGGAATGCCGGATTACAATATTTACACGGCTGAAAATGCACCGGATGACGCGAAGTCTTTCCGGAACAGCTCGCGCAGATACACAACTTACAACGCAGTCTATTTATTTTTACCGCACACGCGCAAAATTCAAGAATACCACAAAACATTGCTTGTCCCTTTCGGCGAAAAAATTCCTTATGTGGAACGCTTTCCCGCACTCGAAAAATTATTCAAATGGGAAGTTGGAATTTCAAGTTGGAACACAGGGGAAGGAGCAAAAACGCTAACAATCCAAATAGACAAAGATTCGGTAAAAATTGGCGCGGCAATTTGCATTGAATCGATTTATCCTGAATACATTGCTGATTTCATTAGAAAAGGCGCGCGAGCATTGTTTATAGTTACAAACGACAGTTGGTACGGAAAATCGAGCGGGCCTTACCAACACGCCGCAATATCAATTTTACGTGCGGTTGAGAACCGCAGATTTGTCGTACGTGCGGCAAACGGAGGAATAAGTTGCATAATCAATCCGCAAGGGGAAATAACAAAACAAACAAAACTTTTTACGAAAACCGTTTTAGTAGGCGACATCTCGCTTCTAAACGGCAAAACGTTTTACACAGAGCATTCGTATTTAATTCCGATAGTTTCGCTTTTGGTTAGTTTCATATTTTTGGTTATTGCACTCATCAAAAAATCCACTAACCGCAAACAAATTTTGACTTCTTAATACATTTCCATTGAACTATATTTAAGTAAAATTAGCATTGATTTTCATAATTTGTTTAACTATTATAGTTGATATAATTATAGTAGTTGGAGAAAAAATGACAAAAACAGTCGATGCAACAATTGCAAGAAGACAATTAGGAACTTTGCTCGACGAAGTTTATCATAAAGGCGATTCAATCATTATTTCGAGAAAAGGCAAGCCACTTGCTAAGATTGTTCCAGTTGAAAATAAAAATACAATAACCCCATTACAAAAAAAATTATTATTGGAATTATACGGATTGCCTGTTTATGAAATTGAAAAAGAGCCCGTAACATTATTGAGAGAAATAAGAAGGAAAAAAGCAAAGAGGGCAAAAAATAAAAATGCGAAATAAAAAATTCGTACTCGACGCAAATGTTTTTCTTGAAATCATTTTCGGACAGAAGCTCCAAGATATTGCTAAAAAAATATTAGAAAAAGCAATCCTAAATGAAATTGAAATAATTGTTCCCGGACTGGCATTGGACGAAATAGCAGAAGTTTTATGCGGAAATGTTAATGATGAAAAAATAATAGCCGCACACTTCAATTACATTGATAAACTAATTCTAAACGGTATAATTAAAGTTGTAATTCCTTCAACAAAGGTTCGTTTGGAAGCAATCAAAATGGCAAGAATTGGAAATAAAAAAAGCGGCTATCCGGAATATTCGAATAGTTTATATCATACTTTGGCAATTCTTAATAATGCAACTTTTATTACTAACGACAAAAAACATTTTGCAAAAGTAAAGAATTTGGGAGCAATCAAACTTCTTTGCGATTTATCCGAATTCTTATAATCAATTAATTTTTATTATCCTTCTTTGAGAAAACGGTAAAAAAAGACTTCCCCTCTTTTTAATTCAAAAAAATTCTCGTAAATTCGTAACTCAATTTTGGATTAAATTAAAATTTAACAATGGCTACCAAACAAGAACAACATATTACAATTGAAGAATTTATTCAAAACGTGCTCGGAAATCCCGAATGGGAAATCCTTGATGTTAGGAAAAAAGAAGAAATGTATGGCGAGCATTACACAATAGAAAATTCCATTAACTTGCCTCTCGAAGAAATTGAAGAAATAAATTCTGTGATTTCAGACAAAAAGAAAAGTAAAATTGCAATTATCTGCCGTTCCGGACGGCGTTCAGCAGAAGCAATGATATACTTAATTTCACAGGGTTACGACGCGCATAATGTTCTTGGCGGATTAATTGAATATTATGAAATAAAAAACCGCCGCGTAAATGCGACGGTTCAAAACAAAAAGAAAAAAGCGAGTTAATTTTATTCTGGTTCTTCTTCCCAACCGGTAATCATTGCTTTAATATTTGCAAATACGGTGTGTCCGGTTGTCGTCATATAAACGTGTCCGATTACAAACGCGAAAATTAGGAATGCAATTGCCGTGTGTAATATCGCCGGCGCGACTAAGGTTTCTGTCGTTCCTAAAAACGCATCTTTATCGCCGTAGTACATATAAAGGAAACCTGTAATTATTTGAGCAGGAATAAGAACCGTTACCAAGCCCAAATACGTTAATCTTTGCAACGGATTCATTTTATTTTCAGGCGTTTTTTCAACAGGATGCGGCTCGCCCTTGAAAATTCCAATCATGTAATATTTCACTTGGTCGATTAAATGATCTGTTGTTGGAATGTACTGACGCCAATTTTTCGTGGTAAAGTGCCACAGTATAGCGGAAAGATACAAATAGAAAAGCGACCAAGCGCAAAAATTGTGAATTGTAACCGCATCTTCGAAGCCAAATATTTTCCATGTTCCGTGAACTTCAAAACCGGTTAAAATAAGCGTTAAAATCAGTAAAGCTTGAAGCCAGTGCCACAATCTTTCGAAACGCGCATACATATATACTTTTTTCATGACTATTTCCCCTTTAATTTTTCTTTGTGAAAATCATTCTTGCAAATCCGTGTCCGAGAACGCCAATTAACGTTAGCAATACTAACGCCCAACCGATAGTATCGAGCGTTGCGTTTCTATCGCGTCCTGGCACGTACAAGTCTGGGTCTTTCAATTTAGCCAAACGTCCGTCTTGCTTGTGACAATCCTGACATTTCAAAGCGTCGTCTTTCGGCGAAACCATATGATTTAACGGCCAGTATGTTGCCGTTTCAATAAAACCGTATTCGCCGCTGTATTTTTGTCCGATGTATTCCATTCCTTTTTCAGCGGCTTTTCCCCAATCAAATTCAGCCCAAAATGCTCCGCTTCCTTTTTTGCCGAATAATTTCGGCTGAATTAAATTTTTATATTTCTTATCGTAAATATTTTTGCCTCTAAAAATCTTTACAGGAATGATTTTCCCGTCTTTGTAAGAACCGCCCAATTTATTCAGAACAAGCGGTTCTTTAGTATCGTCAATTTTGTCGGTAATCAAAACGTGAGTTGCGGTTCCGTTTGAGAAAACATAATCGGGCACTGCGTTTACTTCCCAAATAAACTCGCCTTTTTTCGCCATATAATTGTGAACTTCAATCGATTCAACGGGTTTGCCTGTAAGTCCGTCAATCGGATGCCCGCCTTTGTTAAGTTCTTTTCCGCCGTATTTCGCAATCGGTTTGCCGTCCGTGTTCAAGCCGGCCTTCGACCAATCCCACCACATTTTTGTCGGATTAACTTTTGCGTAAACCGGAATATGGCAAGTTTGGCAAGCGACTTTTTTCAAGTGTTTGTCGATAATTTCTTTTTTGTGGAACGAGCCTTTGTGGCAATCTTCGCAGTAAACTCTGTTGTTCGTATTATTTGTTTGGATTGTCAAAAGCGTTCCGGGAATTTGGTGATTGTAGGTTTTGTGGCATTCAATACATTGCATATTTCCGCCGTCAATTCCCATGTGAACATCAACTTTCTTGTTTGCTTTGTTCAGAGCCATTTCCAAGTCGCCGTGTTTTACGTTGTTTCCGCCGCCGCCTTTGTAATGGCAAGTTCCGCAATTATTGCGTTTTGGCAATCCGACGCTTTGCGCAACTTTATTATAATCCGGCGGGAAGAATTTCTTTTTGCCGCCTTTTGGCGGGAATGTTTTTTCTTCAGTTACAGGATAACCAGCGCCAGCCGGATATTTTTTATAAGTTCCCGTTTGGTCGTGACAAACCAAGCAATCGATATTTTTCGGGTCGTTAAAATCGAAATTCTTATCTTTCCAGCCGTAACCGGCGTGGCAACTTGTACAACGCGGTTCGTTCGAACGAATACCAATACAGAAATTGTTGATTGCATTTTCTTTACCATATTCATACTTCCCGTGAACCGCGTCTTCCACCGGTTCTTTCCACAACCAGTGAGGCGTTTTCATAAATTCTTCGTCGCGTTTGTTATGGCACGAAATACACGCCTCGGTAACTTCGTGCGACGAATTGAATTTTTTCTGCAATTCCGGAAACTTGCTGTGATCGACTCCCGCTTTGTGAACGTGCGGGGCTTTGTTTAAATCGTAATCGGTGTAATCTTTCTTCTGAGCGTAACC
>WGAL01000408.1 GCA_015494845.1 Melioribacteraceae bacterium | reverse complement strand
GTTACTATTCCGTGATAATTTGTAATCTTTTTGCCTTGAATTGTAGGCGTTGTCGTAAGTATCATTTTTTCCTCCTTAATTAAAATTGGGTTCGCTCCTTTTGACGACGAAAACGTAAAAGAGTTTTGTTTACTTCCGCGCGAAAATCAAAGCCATTTTTTAATCGCTTCAACGTCTTTTAATCCGTTGCCGGTAATTAACAAAAGATTTGTCTTTCCGTAAACCGATTTATCATTCTTAACTTTAAGATAAGCGGCGTAAGTCGCGGCGGAAGACGGCTCGGACAAAATTCCGAACTTTCTTGCAAGCGTTTGTTGCGCGCTCAAAATTTCAGCGTCCGAAACGGCAATTGCAAATCCGTTCGTTGATTTCACCGCGTCGGCGGCAAGGTAAAGATTTCTCGGCGCGCCGGCTGAGATGCTGTCGGCAATAGTATTTGCCGGAACGAACTCGAATTTCCCGGTTCGCAAATAACGAACAAGCGCGTCCGAACCTTCCGCTTGAACGGCAATAAGCTGCGGAATTTTATCAATCGCGTTTAATTTATTCAAATCGTAAAAACCCTTGTAAATTCCTGCAATAATTACGCCGTCGCCGGCGGGAACAAAAATATTATTCGGCAATTTTCCCTTCGTTGCAATAAAAATATCGAACGCGGCGGATTTTTTCCCTTCTATCGTAAGCGGATTGTAAGCCGTGTTTCTGTTGTACCAATTGTTTTTCGCGGAATCTTCCAGGCAAACATCGAAAGCCAAATCGTAATCGCCGTTTACGCGCACAAGTTCCGCGCCGAAAGACTCAATCTGAATTCTCTTTGCTTCAGGAATGTTTTCCGGAACGTAAATTTTGGATTTCAAACCGAGCCGCGCGGAAATTCCAGCCATTGACGAACCGGCGTTGCCTGTGGAGGCAGCGGCAATAAAATCAACGCCGAGTTGCACGGCTTTTACCGCGACAAGCGCGGAGGCTCTGTCTTTGTAAGAAAACGTAGGATTTCTGGTTTCGTCCATCAACAAAATGTTTTCATCGGCATATTTCAGAACCGGATTTTCAAGCAAGCTCAACCGTGCAAGTTTTTCTTCGGAAATTTTATCGGGGAGATTATTTTTTACTTCAAGCGGGAAAAGTTCGGCGTAATCCCAAAATTTGCCGGCAGTGAGTTTTCTAAAAAAATCGGTATCGTATTTTTTTTGTAAAAAATCGTAATCGTATTGCAAAGTAAGGACGCCTTCCAACGGTTGATTTTTCTTTGTCGAACCGCACTTCGGACAAAGGTAACCAAAATTCTCTTCAATCTCTTTTGCGGAATATTCCGCGCCGCATTGCGAACATTTGTAGTAATATCGTTCCATAAATACTCGTTTTTGTTGATTCCAAAATTAAGCAAAAAACGGGAAAAGATTGCTCTTTGTTCTTAGTGCAGGTGTGCTTGATTAAATGGAAACAAGTAGCAAATAGAAAAAAAATTCCCCTCATGAGAGGGGTGGCAATCGAGGGACGAGATTGACAGGATGTGGATAAACCACAAATCTCACAATCCGCCAGTGGCGGGAAGCACAAAGGACACAAAGTTCACGGCAATTTTCTTATCTTTCCACTCAAAAAATTCAAGACTGAAATGAAAAAAATTTCTTTTTCTTTACTTCTGATTTTTATTCTGTTCAGTTGCGATAAAAATTCAGAAAATCGCGGCAACAAAATTCTAAAAGACGATTTGGGAAACACTGTTAGCGTTGCGCTTCCTGTTAATAAAGCGGTTTCGCTTGCGCCCAATTTAACCGAGATAATTTATTTCATCGAAGCGGAAAACAAACTTGCGGCAAACACAACTTATTGCAACTTTCCCCCGCAAGCTAAAAGCAAACCTAAAATCGGCGATTTACTTAGCGTAGATTATGAAAAACTCTTGAAAATAAAGCCTGACATTGTTTTAATGACAGTTGAAGGCAATCAAAAAGCGCAGTACGAAAAGATTAAAAATTTGGGATTCCCGGTATTCGTCTCCAATCCGAGAAGTTTTAGCGGCATACTTAAAACAATTCGCGATTTCGGCAAAATCTTCGGCAAAGAAAAAATCGCCGAATTAAAAACGGAGCAACTGCAAGCGGAATTCGACTCGCTTACCGCCGAAATTAATTTTCACAAAAGCAAAACCGCGCTTTTTCTGATTTCCGTTAATCCGCTGATTGCCGCAGGGAAAAACACTTTTATCGACGAATATTTGAAATCAATCGGAATTAAAAACAGTTTGCGCGAAACTAAATCTTCCTATCCGGTAATAAACACGGAAGAAATACTTAAAGAAAACCCCGATTACATTATCGTTCCCTCAAATCAAAAGAAATTTTTCGATGAAAAAATTTCAGCTAACAAAGTTCTTCAAAATGTAAACGCCGTAAAAAACAATAAAATAATTACGGTAAATCAAGACTTATTTTTTCGTCCAGGTCCGCGTTTTACGAAAGCGTTGAAAATATTTGGGAAGAAATTACTTACGAGATAAAAGGGAGATTCCGACTTGCTTTATTCGGTTAATTCTTATTGCAATCCACAACCTTATCTCGCGGAATAAAAACCATTACCTTCGTTCCGCCCTCTTTTCTGTTTTCGATGTAGATATGCCCGTTTATTTTTTCAACCAATTCTTTTACCAACATTAAACCTAATCCGAAACCTTTTTCTCTTCTTGTTCCTTCGGATGATTCAATATTTTTTATTTCCTCGCCTGAAAATTTTTTAATTATTTCCTCTGGAACGCCAACGCCTGTATCAATTATGTCAATCTCATAAAAACCGTCTTTATGATTAGTTGATTTTACCGCTATAGAACCGTTATCCGGAGTGAACTTTAACGAATTTGAAATTAAATTACGTAAAATTCCGTGGATAAATTGTTTATCGATAAATAGACACTCATTTTCGGCAACCTCATTAATCAACTCAATATTTTTTCGTTTGGAATCATTCTCAAATAATTCCAGAACCGAATCAACTACGTTGTTTAATTTAATTACTTCCGGCGAGATTTTAAACTTTCCTAATCTTAACCTTGACCATTCCAGCAATTCTTCAAGTAAATTGTAAATTCTTCTTGAAGCATGAAAAGCATTTTGAATAAGAGTTTTTTTCTCTTCATCGGACATTTCATCGTACATTTCGGCAATAAATTGCAAACCTGAGAGTAAACCGGTAAACGGGCTTCGCATATCGTGCGCTATTAAGGAAAACATCTTATCCTTATCAAGAAGTTCATTTTTCAATTGTCTTTCGCTTTCGGCGAGTTGATTTCTTGCAATTCTTAATTTTCTGTTTTGTTTTTCAAGTTCGTGTTTTAGTAATATTAATTCTTTGTGGCTTTTGTTGAGTTCTTTCTTTTTCCGTTTCTCATCAGTGATGTCAACTCCTAAACTTAACGTTCCCATTGCTTTGCCGTTCTCATCTAAAATTACTTCGTTATACCAGTAAATAATTGGCTTCCCTTTTTTCGTTTTGATAGGATTTACCTTTTCAGGGAAATAAGGATTTTCGCTGTTCATTACCTTTACGAACATTTTATTTAAATATTGAGCATCTTTCGTTTCAAGATAATTTTCAAACCAATTTTTCCCGATAATCTCATCTATCGGCTCTCCAATTATCTCAGCCCCCTTTTTGTTAATAAAAATAACATAACCTTCTTTATTAAGCGTAACAACAATGAACGGAATTGCGTCAAGGAAATTATATAACAGTTTATTTGTTGAAGCCAATTTATTCTTAGCCGTGATTAATTCTGTTATGTCTTGACTTGCAACAACGAGAAAAATTTTTCCGTCGGAGAAACTTTTTCTAATTCTTATATCCAAAATCGATGTTGTATTTGTTAATAAGTTCTTAACTTTTAAATTAGTCTTGACAATCGAGTCGGTCATAAAAATGTTATAGATAATTTCCGCAATTTTTTCTATCGGCTCATCAAGTTCAAAATCTTTAAGGGTGTATGCTCTAACCTCTTCCGAATGGAAACTACCGAACTGGGTCATATTCTGATTATTCGACTCTACTATTATAAAATTATCCAATAACTCACGAACCTCGGAATAATTAAGATTTAACAATTGCTCTTTACTAAACACTTCTGAGCTAAACATATTTTTCAATATCTTATAAGAGTCGGTAATGTCAAGAGTTGTTAAACCTATCGGAGCAAGTTCAACAATGGTTCTGTATTTTTTCTCGCTATTAATTAAAAGTTCTTTCTGCCTTTGTATTTCCGTAATATCAAGCACCGCGCCCCAAATAATTCTTTGTCCCTCTTCATTAATTTCTAATTCACAAATTTGTCTAATAAATATGCGGTTCTTTCCATTTTTGTTTTTCAGCTGATAATCAACGATAAATCTGTCGTGATTTTTTTCTAACATTTCAAGTCTCAGTTCCAAACCGCGTCTGTCTTCATCTTCAATCAAGTTCAACCAATCAGAAAAAGTAATTTTCTCCTTTTCGGGTAAGCCCAACATTTCAATCGTTTGATCAGTTACAATAATTCTATTTTCCTCAGGAATAAATTTACATCCACCAAAATGAGCTATTTCTGATGCCATCCTTTTTAAATTATTATACTCTATTATTCTTTCCCTCATCTCGTAGCGTTCGGTAATATCAATAAAGACAAGCTGGAAAAGCCCCTCTTCATTTGCGATTTTATGAGCTTTTATCAGAACTCTTTTTTTACTGCCGTTTTTAGTTAAAACAAAAGTTTCTTTCCCGTTAATAGAAAAATATTCTGATGTTTCACGAAGTAAATCATCGCAATCTTCAAATAAATCAAAAATTGTTCTTTTAATTAATTCTTCATTAGAAAAGGAAGTAAGATTAATTGCAGAACTATTCGCCCGGATAATCTCTCCATCATTATTGTATAAAATTATCGCATCGGGAGAATGATTAAAAAGTTTAGAAAGCAACTCCTTGTTTTTTACAGATTCATCGAGAATTTCAAAAGTTTTATTTATGCCGGCTTTAATCTTCTTATGCAATTCAATTATTAAAAATAGGGCAACAACCATAAACAGCAAAAAAGCCAAATAAATAAAAACATCAATTTCATTTGCGGGAACGAAGATAAAATGGGCAAGAGCAATAAAAGCCACCAGACCCCAAAAAATCAAAATAAAAAGGAGTCCTTTTCTGACTGACTTTTCTATAT